>JAJYWW010000088.1 GCA_021791295.1 bacterium
TCTGCATAAAGGTTTTTCTTTGCCGTAGCTGATTGTTTTTAATCTGTCTGCAGATACTCCAAGATCTTCAAGATAAGCTTTTGCGGCATTAGCCCTTCTCCAGCCAAGCGCAAGGTTGTAAGCTTCAGAACCTCTTCTGTCGCAGTTTCCCTGAATCTGAATAGCAACATTGGGGTTATACTTAAGATAAATCGAATCCTTTTTAAGTATCATCTTGTCGAGCGGAGTAAGGATAGACTTGTCGAAAGCAAAATGAATGTTGTTAGAATTAGCTTGAATACTGTAATTTGCAAGCCACGGATACTTTTTCAAGTAAGAAGGAACCTGCTGGACTTGCGGTTTAACCGCTGCTACTGCCGGTTTTTTTGCGGGCGGCAATGCGCTGGAAGACGTTTTTGTTACTTTTGGCGCGCATCCTGAAAGGACAGCCGAGACGCCGAAAACCAAACCAAGAATAGAAAGACCTACTTTTGTTTTTTTGTTCATTGTAAACTCTCTCCTTAAAAATTAAAATTTAAAAAGTTAAATTACTTTGCTTTAAAACATTTTATAATTAAATTTGCATAATATATATATACCATTATTTAAAAAAAAATCAATAGTTTTTTATAAACTTTTTTATCATTCTTTATTAATTGAATTTTTTTTGAATTTTTGATATAAATAATGTATGGACTATAAAGACTATTATAAAATATTAGGCGTAGATAAAACCGCTGCCGGCGACGAAATTAAAAAAGCTTACAGAAAATTAGCCAGAAAATATCATCCCGACGTTAATCCCAACGATAAAACCGCCGAATCGAAATTTAAAGAAGTCCAGGAAGCTTACGATATTTTAAAAGACGAAAAAAAAAGAAAAGAATACGACGAGCTCGGAACTAATTATTTTAATTATAAAAACGCCGGAGCAGGCGCAGGTGCTTCAAACGGACAATATTATTACGATTATTCCGGAGGCGGCAATTCCGGTTTCGGTTCAAATTTCGGCAATATGGGCGGAGGAGGAAATTATAACTTCGAGGATATATTCTCCGACCTTTTTAACAGATCCGGTAAAAAGCGTGGACCGCTAAAAGGAACAGACTTAAATGCTTCGCTTGAAATTTCTGTTGCGGAAAGCGTAAAAGGTACGGAAAGAATAATAAATTTAAACGGCGAAAAGATAAAAATAAAGATACCGGCCGGCATTGCCGACGGCGGAAAAATTAAGCTTTCAGGAAAAGGTTCGCCTGGTTTAAACAATGCGCCGAACGGAGATTTATACATTACTATCTCTGTTTTAAACGATAACGTTTTCGAAAGAAAGGACAACGATATCTTTATCAATAAAAAAATAAAACTGACTGAAGCCGTGCTTGGAGCAAAAGTAGAAGTATCTTCTATCGACGGCAAATTCATGCTTACCATACCTGCGGGAACCCAAAACGGCACTAAATTCCGCATTCCCAAAAAAGGAGCAAAAGATATCTCCGGAAAAAAAATAGGCGATTTAATAGTTACGGTTACAGTAGATATACCAAGTGGAATATCGGATAAAATTAAAAAAACATTTACGGAGCTTTCAAAAGAAGGCATATAAATATATAAAATAAATAAGGAATCCACAATGGATTATTTTATTAATCTGTCTGAATTTTGCGGAAATATAAATTTAAGCGGCGAGTCTGCAATGTTTTTTATTGATGAAGGGATAATCTGCGTAGAAAAAAGAGAAAACGAATTTTATATAGACAAAAAAGCGGCGGACGATTTGATGTTTATATCGGAAATGAAAAACGAACTTGGAATTAACGACGAAGGCGTTTCGGTAATACTTAATTTAAGAGAAAAAATTATCGATTATCAAAATATGCTATCGACCGTTTTTGATGCGCTTAAAACTTCCAAAAGTATAGACGAACTTATTTTTTTATTAGAAAGAAGCGAATCTTTCAGGAATATATTAACGAATTTAAAATAATTGTATGTAACGAGGAAAAAATAACCGATGAGCATAACGCAAGAGATAAGAGAACTTATAAATGAAAATATTGAAATTCCGGACGATATTCTCATGTCAATTTTTGAATTTTCAGGCGCAAATCTAATGGAGATTTTTTCTTTAGCTTTGGAATTAAAAGAAAAATATACAGGGAAAAAAATAAATTTTTGTTCTATCGTAAGCGCAAAAACAGGTATATGCTCTGAAGACTGCTCATTTTGCGGACAGTCCTCGGTAGCAGGAAAAAAAGAAAAAAAAATAAAAGTCAATCCGCTGATGTCCGTTTCCGAAATAGTGGAAGCGGCTAAAATTGCTAAAAAAAACGGAGCAAACGAATTTTCCATAGTAACGAGCGGAACCAGAATATCCGATAAAACGGAATTAAAAACTATAGCGGATGCCGTAAAAACGATTAAAAACGAAATAGGTATAACGCCCTGCGCTTCTTTAGGACTTATGGAATATGAGGATTTACTTTTTCTAAAAGAATGCGGACTTGAAATATTTCATCACAACATAGAAACCAACAGCGATTTTTTTAAAAGCATATGCTCGACTCATTCTTTCGAAGATAACATAAAAACGGTTAAGTCAGCAAGAAAAGCCGGATTAAAAGTTTGTTCCGGGGTTATAGTAGGGATGGGCGAATCCCGTTTTGACAGGATAAAAATGGCGAAAGAGATAAAGGAACTTGAGGTCGATAATATACCGATAAACTTTTTAAACCCCATAAAAGGAACTCCGCTTGAAAATATCGAACCTCTTACCCCCATGGAATGCCTTAAAACAATAGCAATGTTTAGAATTGTCAACCCTGAAAAGAACATACTGGCACAGGGCGGCCGCGAATATAACCTGCGACAGCTTCAACCGCTTGCACTTATGTCGGGGGCTAACGGACTCCTTTTAGGAAACTATCTGCTTACTTCGGGAAGAAATCCTGAATTGGATTTAGAATTAATTAACGATCTTGGATTTGAAGCAAACAATCTTATTAACTCTCCCGCATAACTTATCGACATGCCAAACGTCAAAAATAAAAAAGGGCTCGGCATAGATTACGGCTTAAAAAGAATCGGGCTGTCCTTAAGCGACGACACTCAAACAATCGCTTTTCCTTTAAAATATATATTAAACGATTCGGTAAAAAAAACGGTTTCCGAGTTAAAAACGGTAATCGAGGAAGAAAATGTCGGACTTTTAGTTATAGGAATGCCTATAGGCCTTAAGGGGAAAAAAACTGAAATATCGACGGAAATAGAAAAATTTATCGAAATTTTAAAAGACGGTTTAAAAGAAAAAATTGAAGAGGGCTTAGAGGTAAAGATTTACGACGAAAGATTTTCTTCGGCGCAGGCTCAAAGAAGCCTTATAGAACAAAATATTAAAAGAAATAAAAGAAAAGAAAAAATAGACTCTATAGCTTCAACTTTTGTACTTCAGTCTTATTTGGATAAACAAAAAAATATTATTGAAAAAAAAATATCGGGATAAACGGTTAAAATCTTTTTATAATTCGCGCTTTATAAATTTTACAATAATGTAAATGTGCTATTTTGACTATACGCTTTATAAGCGGGTAAAAAAAATAACTTTTATTCTAAAAATTTTAATTCCGATAATAATTATCGGATATATTTTTTTATATGCTTTTACTCCTCAATCTTTTATTACTTCAAAACCCAAAATAATCGTCGTTAATAAAGGAAGCTCATTAAAAGAAATAGTATATAGACTTTATAATAAAAAAGTAATAAATAATCCGTATCTATTTTATTTTATAGGATTTATAAGCGGTTATTCGAGATATATACAAGAAGGCACCTATTATATATCGATAAATGAATCGCCTGCAGAAATATATCACGAGCTTGTAAACGGAATGGTGGCAACTTCAAAAGTTTCAATTCCTCCCGGATTAAACATGTTTGAAATTGCCGAAATTTTATCAAAATATCATATAACAAACAAAAAACTTTTTTTAAAAAAATGCTACGATAAAAAATTTCTTTTAAGCATTAAGCTGGATGCACCAAGCGCGGAAGGCTTTTTGTATCCTGACACTTATATTTTTAAAATAAATTCAAATCCTAAAGACGTAATTAAAGATATGGTAAATAATTTTTATTCAAAAACTAAAAAAATCAAACCGGATTATAAAGATTTAATTATTGCTTCTCTTATAATAAAAGAAGCCGACGAAAAACTTAAAAATTCTACAGGCTTTATATCTTCGGTCATACATAACAGATTAAAAATAAATATGCCGTTAGATATCGATTCGACATCTATCTACGCTATGAACGTTAAAATGTATAAAAATTATTTAAGGGATGGAAATGCTTATAATGTTATTCTTAATATGAAACCTCAATATCTTAAAATAAGATCGGTTTACAATACGTATCTTAACTACGGACTTCCGCCCACTCCTATTGCGAATCCCGATTTAGAAGCAATTGAAGCCGCAATGCATCCCGCAAAAACAAAATACTTGTACTATATATCTACTAAAACCGGTAAAACGCTATTTTCGGACAATCTTTCAGGTCAAATAAAAAATATTGACAAATATTTTAAATAATAATTTAATATACTTAATTATATAATTTATTAACCTCTGCCGCAAAAACATTATTGTTTAAAAAATCATCTGATTAATTATGTCAAAATATATAAATTATAATATTAATTTTAAGAATGGAGGACTATTAATGTATTTAACAAGCAAGAAAATTAAGATTTTTGCTTTAATTTTAGCGCTTCTTATCCCTGCGCTTGCTTTTTCCGGATGCGCTACCACAGCCGGAAATACCACAAGCGCAAGCGGATTATCTTCAGGCAATGTTGCATTGAGTACTAAAATGAGTTCCAGCATATTTTTGCAGCCTGTTTCTCCCCAAGATAAAATAGTTTACGTAAGCACTAGAAACACTTCTACCGCTACAGGACTCAATTTTAAAAATCAGTTAATTTCAGAATTAATCAGCGAAGGCTACAGGGTAACGAATAATCCGCAGGAAGCTAATTTTATGGTAATGTCTAACGTGCTGTATATCGGAAAAGAAACTTCTAATTATACGCTTGCAGGAGCCTTAGCCGGAGGTTTTGGCGGAGCTTTGATAGGTTCAAGATATAATTCGGGCACTTCTACCTTAGAAGGAGGCGCATTGGGCGCATTAGCAGGGGGCATACTCGGCTCTTTGCTAAATACTGCCAAATATATGATGGTAGTCGATATTCAGTTGGAGGAAAGGCAAGCCGGCACGTACACGACCAGTTCCACTAATGCCAGCCAGGGCATAGCAAGCAACGTTACCACTTATAATGCCGGAGTTAAAAACTGGGCTATTTACAGGGACAGAATAATATCTCAAGCTTCTGCTATGAATTTAAATTTTGCTTCCGCCGAGCCTTTATTGAAACAACAGATGGCTCATTCAATCGCAAACTTATTGCCGTAAAAATTTGATTATATTATATAAAAAGCCGATAAATATAAATTTATATTTATCGGCTTTTTATTGTTTTGTTAAGTTATTTTATTTTTATCGCAATTTTCCGTTTACATGCTGCTTCTTCTTTATTATATGTATTGCGGATTTCTTAAGTGAAATCGACACCGTCTTGCCTGCCGATAATTTCATTATTTCATAAGCATGAAACGGCATTAAAACCTTAAATTGTATATTATCTAATTTATTTTCGGACGTATTTATTAATATTTCCATCATACGAGAAGTAAAAACCGCAGAAGTTATTTGTCCTTTGAAATGATTTTCTTTAACGGCATTTGAAGGCATTCTGTCTTCCCTTAAAATAATTATATCTTCAGGTCTTATAACAAAATATACATCCTCATTCTCTTCAAATTCAGGCTGATAATAACATTCAATATACATATCATTGTTGGAAGAATTATTTTTAAAATAAATCGTAATTTTATTATTTTCTTTATCTGCCGATATTATTTTACCTTCAAATATGTTATCTGTCCCCATAAGACAGGCAGTATCCCAAGAAGAAGGCTTTTTAATAATATCTTCGGGATTTCCAAACTCCTGAATATATCCTTTATTTAAAATAAACATCGTATCCGAAAGGTTCATCACGTCTTCGATATCATGGGTAACCAAAAGTATGGTTATTTTAAGTTCCTTTTGAATTTTCTTTATTAAACTCCTTACTTTTGTCTTTGAAATAATATCTAAATTAGAAAACGGTTCATCCATGAGTATAATATCGGGGTTTGTTATGATTGCGCGCGCCAAACTTATTCTTTGCGACTGACCCATGCTTATTTCGTTAGGAAATCGATTTTCTAAACCCGATATTCCTAAAATATCCATAATATTTATAACTATATCTTCAACTGATTTTTTGTTTTGTTTATGCAAAGATAGTTTTGCTTTATTTTTATTTAATTTCAAACCAAAAGCTATATTCTCCATTATATTCATGTTTGGAAATAAAAGAGGTTCATCCATTACGAGAGAAATAGATCTTTCGTACGTCTCCATTTTGCCGATATTTTTCCCGTTTAAAAAAACGTCTCCGGAATCTTGTTTTAACAAACCGCAAATTATAGATAAAACGGTACTTTTACCTTCGCCTGAATAACCGAATATCGAAGATATTTCGCCTTTATTAATTGAAAACGATACATCTTTTAGTATTTTTTTATTTTTAAACGATTTATTTATATTTTTTACTTCTAAATAGTCCATTTTATATTATTATAATATATATATATTATTTATTAAGTTTTGTCCTGTAATAAAAAAACTTAAAAACTCCAAGCGATATAAAAGAAATTATCATTAATATAGCTGATATAGCTATTGCAGCAGGATAATTCCCGTAACTTGTTTTAACAAAAACTTCTATAGGAGCGGTTTCCGTAAAGTTGGGTATGACGCCGGATACCATCTGCGTGGCGGCATATTCGCCTATAGACCTTGACCAGCTCATAGCTGCGCCTGCCAATAAACCGTTTAGGGAAAGCGGAAGTATTATTTTATATAGTATTTCAAAAGACGATGCGCCTAAGGTTTTACTCAAATTAATCATTTTTCTGTTTATAGAATCGAACGATTCTTTTAAAATATTTACGAAAAAAGGAAATGAAATTATTAACTGCACTAAAACTATTCCCTGAGGAGTAAAAACAAACTTTATTCCGTGGGATATAAAAAATTTACCTATAGGATTTAATGGTCCCATTGTAATTAATACTGCAAAACCTATTACTAACGGCGACATAGTAAGAGGAAGAGTGCTTATTAAATCTAATAAAAATGAAAATTTATTTTTTTTAAAAGATAATATATAGCTTAAGGGTATGCCGATTATCAGATTTATCAAGACAACTAACGACGATAATTTGAAACTTAAAAAAATTGAGTTCCAGAGACGTACGTTGGATAATTCCAATATAAAAATTTTTAACGAAGTTTGAAAAAATATGCCGGATAGAATTAAAGCTAAACTTATAAAAAAAACAAAACTTATAAAAAAAACTATAATATCGAATATTTTATTGTTTCTAATGAATAATTTTTTAAAAATTTGCATAGGGCAAAATTAATATAACGTTGAATTAATTAAAGCTATATAAAAAATAACTATCGCATATATGAAGCGCTGCGATAGTTATTAATTATATAACACGGTCAGTCAAATATCTATATTTTTTAATTATTATTTTTCATCATTTTGCAGGAGTGAAACCCCAATGTTTGAGTATTTTTCTTCCTCTATTTGAAAACAAAAGTTTTTCAAAGTCTTTATCTAAGGCCTTATGCTTCGACTGATTAAGTATGGAGACCGTAAATTTTGCATGCGTATTATATTTAGCCGGAATTTTTATTATATTAATTTTCGCTCCGGCTTTTTGAAGTTCCAACAGTTGAGAAGTATATAATATTCCCAAATCGGTGTTTCCCGATTCTAAAATCGGCATTACAAGCGCGGCATCCAATAGATGATCGGCATGAGACGTAATTATTTTAAAGGCTCCATGGTATTTTTTATTTATCCTCCTAAACATTGCCCATGTATAGTCGCCTGCGGGATCGCTATGCGGACTTGACGTAGTTAAAGAAACGTTTTTATCCATTAATTTTTTTATCAGATTTTTTTCGGTCACATGCGCCGGATTATTAATAGGGGTTGCGGCGGCAAGATAATCGTAAGCAAATATTTTATACGAATTTAAAAAGTGCTTTTTTTCAAGCTGTCTTTGAAATTTTCCGTTGGCGGATAAAAACATATCGGCAGGAGCGCCCTCTTCTATGTCTCCCTTCAAAACTCCGGCACCTAAAAAATCATAATATACATGAACGCCGGGGTGTTCTTTTTTAAAAATTTTACCTATTTCCGTTATCGGTTTAGGAAGTGCGTCAGCCGCAAGAATTCTTAACGTTGCCGCATTTGCTTTCTTAAGCGCAAAATTAAACGATATAAATGAAATCAGCACCAACAAAAATAAAAATGCAGATAATTTTTTAAAAATTTTTCTAAAGACTTTCTTTTCTGTTTTCATTTTTACAGCCTCCTCATAACGATTTTATTTCCCGTTAATTTTAATTTTATTAATAAATTTATTTATTGTTAGGTCTATTATGATATAACGAAAAATAAAAGTCAAGTCAAAAATAAAAAGCAAAACATGTTACGCCTTTTACAACTTTTCCGCAGATTGAACTTTTGTTTTCAATCTTCCGTCGCTTAAAAGCAGTATTAAATTTTCGCTTTCTTTAACTTGGGATACCGAAGATACAACGTTATTTTGCTCGTTAAATGCTATAGAATATCCTCTTTTTAAAACGTTATAAGGACTTAATGAGTTTAGAGCTTTTTGTTCGGTGCTTATGCGGCTCCTGTAGTTTGAAATTCTTGCGAGAGCGGATTTTTCAAGTTTTTCCGATAATCCATTTATATGAAGCCTGCGTTCTTTAAGAATATTTAACGGATTCTTAAGAAAAAGTCTTTTTCTTAAATGTGAAATATTAATATTTAATAAGTTAATTTTTCCGGCGATTGATTCATGCATATTTTCTACAAGGTCGTTAATGCGAATTTTTTTGTTTTCTATTATCCTTTGCGGAGAAACTCTTTCAATATTTTGAATTAAACGCGAAATTGAGCTTTTTTTATTTGAGATAATTTTATAGACTGCCGTGTGCAAGCGCGCATTTAAAGACTCTGCCTGCCTTACAAGTTCAGATTTTACCGGAATCACCATTTCTGCGGCATTTGACGGGGTTGAAGCGCGCCTGTCGGCGACGAAGTCTGCTATCGTAAAATCGGTTTCGTGTCCTACGGCGCTTATAACCGGAATTTTAGAGTTATAAATAGCCCTTGCGGTAATTTCTTCGTTAAAAGACCACAAATCCTCTATACTGCCGCCGCCTCTCCCGACTATTATTACGTCTATTTTTCTTTCGAGTTCGCTGTATTTATTTAATAAGTCGATAGCATTTGCTATTTCGAGAGCGCTGTTTTGACCCTGAACCGAGGCGTTTACGAAAATTATGGACGCATTTTCAAATCTATCGGATATTATTTTTACCATGTCGTGAAGCACGGCGCCGCTTCTTGAAGTAACTATGCCTATCGTTTCAGGTAAAAAAGGAATTGCTCTTTTTCTAGATTCGTCAAAAAGTCCTTCTTTTTTCAATCTTTCTTTTAAACGCTCAAACATTGCGTAGAGTTCGCCGTAACCGAAAGGTTCTAATTCCGAAACTATAAAACTGTATTCGCCTCTGGGTTCGTACAGGTTTAATCTGCCGTAAACCGTTACTGACATACCGTCTTTCAAGCCGCATTTTATTTTGCGCAAATCGCTTTTAAATATTATGCATTTTAATTTAGCAAACTCGTCTTTTATATCGAAGTAATAACCGGACGAATAATTAGTTTTTAAACCCGAAATCTCGCCTTTAATCCTTATATTGTAAAAATTATCTTCAAGGGTTGCCTTTATCATCCGGGAAAGTTCGGAAACTGTAAAAACCAATTGGTCTCTTTGCACGTCTTCCATATTTTTTTTATCTTTATACTTCTATTTTTATCGATTTAATTTAGTTATTTATTATTATACCTTTTATTTTTAATAAAAAAAGCTACTGCCGCTCCGCCCAGGGTTATATATCCCAGTATTGCGAAGGAATCTCCGTAGGAAGCCACTGAAGCCAGCATTTGAACGATTTCGTCAAAAAAACCGTGCGCAGGACTTGGATATATCGTTCCAAGCCTGAAATAACCGGCTGCCCTTGAAACTAAATCTCCGTTAATAAAATGCATTACGTTGTTATAAGCATTTGAATTGTATTTTATATCTCTTGCGTACTGATTTAAATGATAGGCCTGTCTAACGACAAGCTCATTGCCTATATACGCAATTCCAAAAGATGCTCCAACCTGCAGTGAGACCGGTATTAACCCTGAGGCTTCCGGTATAAGCTCTTTTTTTACCGAATTTAAAGCGGCGCTCATAACCGGAGCGTTCAAAAGTCCAATACCTACGCCTCTTATAAGCTGATTTATGATTATGTCGTAAACGCTGGTATTTAACGAAATATTATCGAACAGAAACATTGAATAAGCTACTATTAATAATCCGGCAAAAAGAGGATATCTCGGTCCTATTCTGTCTGATATTTTTCCCGAAAAAGGAGATACTAAAGCTACGGCAATAGCGGTAGGAGCCATAAGAATACCTGCGTGCATAGCATTATAGTTCATAACGTTTTCTATAAAAAGCGGCAAAAGAAACATAGCTCCGAAAATCCCAACCGCTCTTACCATATTTACTATAAATGCAATAACGAAATTATAATTTTTAAAAATATCCAAATTGAGAATAGGGGTTTCGACAAATAGTTCGGTTATGATAAAAAAAACGCACGAAAAACCGCTTATTACTTCCGACTGAATTATTATAGGAGCGTGCCATCCGAGCGTCTGCCCTTCGTTTAGAGCGTACAATAAAGAAGCCATAGATAACGACATAAATAAAAAACCGAGAAAATCAAATTTTTTAATATATTTTTTTACCGGTATATCGTGAGTAAGAATGGCTATTGCTCCTAAAACCGAAATAATTCCTATAGGCACGTTAACGTAAAATATCCATCTCCAATCGACGTAATCTACAAGATATCCTCCTAAAGCCGGACCTACGGCAGGAGCAAGCATCGCCCCTATAGACCATATTCCCATTGCTTCGCCTCTTTCGTCCGGAGGAAAAACTTCGGCAAGCAGAGTTAATCCTGTCGGCGTGAGTCCAGCGCCGCCTATAGCTTGAATTATTCTAAATATTACAAGGTAGCTGAAAGAAGGCGAAACTCCGCATAACGCGGAACCGATTACAAAAACTATTATAGATATAATAAACGGATACTTTATGCCCCACTTTCTTCTTACGTACGCCATTGGAAGAATTACTATCGAATAGGCTATCGTATAAGCTATCATAACCCATTCGGCATCCGTAACGTTTATGCCGAAATGCGACATCATTTTTGGGATTCCGACCGTTACGATGTTTACGTCTAGTATAGCCATAAAGGAAGAAACGACGACGAGGGCAAGAACTATCCATTTATAACTTTCGTGAGATTTTTCGACCATAATTATTGCAAGCTATTTTACAGAAATACCGAGCATAAATAAGTTTAATATTTCTTCGGTATCTTTTTCTATCATTTCGGGAGTCAAATCAAACATGCCGTTAAGAAAATTGTATATAGCGCCGGTTTTTATTAAAGCGACAAGCATATAGGCGGTTTTGGAATAATCAATATCTTTTCTGAATTCTCCAGATTCAATGCCGGATTTAATAATATCGGCAATATAGTCCGTGTATCTTTTTCGTCTTAAATTATAAGATTCCTTTGATTTTTTTTTCAAAAACACTACGTTTACTTCGTCCAAAAAAATGGTTTTAAAAAAATATCTGTTTTCGTAAATATGCTTTAAATTTTCATTAATTAAAGATTTCAATTTATTAAACGCGCCGCTTTCATTGCCGACCCTTGTTTTTATTCTTTCAAACATTTTTTCGAATCCCGAAGACAATACTTTCTCCAAAAGATCGTCTTTGTCTTTAAAATAAAGATAAACCGTCCCTTTAGCGATACCCGCTTTTTGGGCCACTTTGTCCATAGTCAACGCAGAAAAACCTATTTCTTCTATAAGTTTTCTGGACGACGATAAAATTAATTCATATTTATCCTGAATTTCAGTCATATATCCATTATAATGACTTAATAGTCATAATTCAATAAAAAAATTTATTTATAATTTAATTCTGGCAAAACTGCATTAAAGGCTGTTTTAATTTTTTAATCAAAAAAGACAACGACATTACGGCAATTATAACATAAACGACCGAAAAAACAAAATGTACCGTTGCGTTATTTTGCGCGTTTAGTCCGTAAATTAACAAATTAGAAAATACTATTAAAGGAAAAGACCACATTAGAATCCAGCCTTCAAAAAAATGAAAACAGTGGGCTTCTTTTCCGTAAAGTCCGGAAAGTCCTGCAAGGACAAGACCTGCCGATATAACTAAAATCTCCGGATTTTTAACGAAAATATATATAATCCCGCTTATAATACCCAAAGTTACGCAGGACAGTATAAATATTTTTATTTCTTTTTTCCATACCAAAAGAAATAACGAAGATATTAAAGAACCCGCATAAAACATAAAAAAAGCGATATAAAAAAATACAATGCCGCTTGAAACGTTATTGAGAAAAATATAAGAAAAGACAAATACAGCCGTGCCGATAAATCCTATAACGTAACCCGACCTATATATGACGTCGTATAATTTTGGATAATAAACTTCGGTTTCCATTTGTTCGCTTCCATTTTGTTACGGGGACAGAATTGAATTCTGGCACCATATCTATTTTATTTTACCGAGAACCGAAATATTTCTGCCGGCTTTGTTTAAAAATAAACGGTCGGCTGCCTTTTTTACGGCATGCCTGTCGACTTTTTCTATATCTTTAAGAACTTGCGTTTTCGGTATATATTTACCCTCATAAATTTCATTAATTGCATTGCGGTTCATTATTTGGCTTGTAGACTCCATCCCTAAAAGAAAGCCGTCGTATATATGTTTTTTTGCGTTAGATATTTCGTCGTCGCTTATATTTCCTGAAACTATTTCGTCTATAATTTCAAATATTAATTTTTTGGATAACGCAAATTTTTTCGGGGAAACGCCTGCATAAATGTAAAAAAATCCGTCGAATTTATGAAAAACGGAGTTAGAATAGATAGAATACGCAAGACCTTTGTTCTCCCTAACTTCCTGAAAAAGCCTTGAACTTACGGAACCGCCTAAGATTGCATTAAGAACTTCAACCGAAAAAAAATCTTTGTCCAATCTGCTGACTCCTTCTAATCCTATTAGAAAATGTGTCTGCTCAAGATCTTTTTCATGGACAAAATCGCCGAAAAATTTATCGGTAACTAATTTTTTGTCCGTTTTTACAGCGTTGAATTTTGATGTTATCTTATTCATATAAAGGTTAACGGCATCTGCAATTTTATCGCGGTCTAAATTGCCTGCCGCCGAAATTACCACATTTTGAGGACTGTAACGGGATGAATAATAATCCAGTATTTTTTTTCTGTTAAAACCGCCTATAGTATCTTCCGTTCCAAGTATCGGCAAAGCATAAGGAGAATTTCCGTATAAATTTTTATGAAACAGCTCCATGGAATAATCCGAAGGGTCGTCTTGAACGCCGGATATTTCCTGTAGTATAACTCCTTTTTCTTTTTCTATTTCCTCTTCCGGAAATAAAGAATTAAACATTAAATCTATAAGGAGATTTAATGCGTTGCCGTAATTTTTATATAAAACTTTAGTATATATGCAGGTTAATTCGTTGCCCGTAAAAGCGTTTAGAGCTCCGCCCATCAGGTCTATTTCTCTGTTTATATCTTTATACGACCTGTTTGCGGTTCCTTTAAAAAAAAGATGTTCTATGAAGTGGGATATTCCGTTAAGTTCCGCCGGTTCGTAAACCGAACCGGTTTTAACCCACAATCCTATACTTATAGAATTGAAATAAGTTTTTTTTTCGGTTATTAAAGTAACGCCTGATTCTAAAACTTCTTTTTTAAAGTTTCTCATAGAGCTTCTTTCATGGACAGTTTTATTTTACCCGCCTTATCTATATCAATGACCTTGACTTTTACTTCGTCTCCTTCTTTCAATACGTCGGAAACTTTTTCAACTCTTTTATTATCTATCTGAGAAATATGGACTAATCCGTCCGTACCGGGAAATATCTCGACAAAAGCGCCAAAATCCATTATCTTTCTTACTTTACCGAGATAAATTTTACTGATTTCGGCTTCCTGGGTAATATCGTTTATCATTGCGACGGCAAGTTTAAGAGATTCTCCGTTGTTTGAAGAAATCGTCACTTTTCCCGAATCTTCTATATCTACTTTCGCGCCGGTCTTTTCTATTATTCCTTTTATTACCTTGCCGCCCGAACCAATCACTTCTCTTACTTTTTCGGGTTTAACGTTCATGGTGACTATTCTTGGAGCGTTTTGCGCCATATCTTTTCTGGGTTCCGCAATAGACTGAAGCATTATGTTTAGTATGTGCAGGCGTCCTTCTTTTGCCTGCGATAGTGCGTTTCTTAAAATTTCGCTAGTAACGCCCGAAATTTTTATATCCATCTGTAAAGCCGTAACTCCGTTCGACGTTCCGGCAACTTTAAAGTCCATATCGCCGAGATGGTCTTCGTCGCCCAGAATGTCCGAAAGTATAGCTATACCGTCGCCTTCTTTTATGAGTCCCATGGCTATTCCCGCAACGGGAGCTTTTATCGGAACGCCGGCATCCATTAAAGCAAGAGTGCCTCCGCATATCGTAGCCTGTGAAGAGGAACCGTTAGATTCTAAAATTTCGGAAACAAGCCTTATAGTGTAAGGAAATTTTTCAGCGGACGGTATTATATATCTTAATGCTTTTTCGCCAAGCGAACCGTGGCCTATTTCTCTTCTGCCCGGAGACCTTAACGGCGCAACTTCGCCGACCGAAAAAGGAGGAAAATTATAATGCAGCATAAATCTTTTGGCGGATTCTTTCTCGGGCGCGTCTATTATCTGTTCGTCGAACTTTGTCCCAAGAGTCGCGGCAACTAAGGCCTGCGTTTCGCCCCTCGTAAAAACCGCGCTGCCGTGAGCCATAGGCAATTCGCCGACGGAACAAGTGATAGGCCTTATATCTCTAAGTCTTCTTCCGTCAATTCTTAAACCGTCTTTTATTATATTATTCCTCAATATGTCTTTCTGTATCGATTCCATAATATGCAGTATCGCGGCTTCATGCTCCAGATAAGATTCTTTAAGGAGTTCGATAATTTTATTGTTTAAACTTTCGACTCTTTCGTTTCTTTCAAGTTTTGCCGGAATTCTAAGAGCATCGGATAAATCGTCGAACGCAAGCTCTTTAACCCTTTCATATAATCCGTCAGGAAATTTAATTTCTTTTATAGAAACTTTTTTAACGTCGATTTCAGATAAAATACTATTCTGAAATTCGATTAATTCCTTAATTTTACCGTGCGCAAACTCTATAGCCGAAATAAGCTCTTCTTCGTCTAACTCGTTAAAACTTCCCTCCACCATCGTTATGGCATCTTTAGAACCGGCAACTATAAGGAAAGTGTCGCTTTCTTCAAGTTCTTTATATGTCGGATTGGCGATAAAATTACCGTTTATCCTTGCTACTCTGAC
>JAJYWW010000166.1 GCA_021791295.1 bacterium
TTCGGAAGGTGAAACCTTAGGCACTACTATCTTTGGAGTAGAAGCTATATTCGGCTTTGAACGCGAAACCGTTATAAACTTATTGGCTCCAAATGCCTGCTGTATCGAAATTGCAAGTTCCTTTAATCTGACGTTGTTTACTTTCGATATTGCAAACATTACTATAAAAAAGGACAGGAGAGTGGTAAGGAAATCTCCGTAGCTGATCATCCATCTTTCCGAATTGGAATGTTCAGGGCATTTTTTCTTTTTTCTGGCCATTCTTATTTTTCTCCGTTTTTAGCTTCGTAAGCTTTTTTCTGTTCGGCGTTCAAAAAAGACTTGAGCTTTTCTTCTATAAGTCTTGGATTTTCGCCGTTCTGAATGCTTCTTATGCCCATAAGGATAAGCTCGTATCTTAAAACTTCCACTTTAAGGTTCATCTTTAGTTTGCTGGATATAGGGAAAAGTATCGTGTTTGCAAAAGCAAGACCGTAAAGAGTAGCCGTAAATGCAACCGCAATACCGGCGCCAAGCCTGTTAGGCTGGTTCAAATGCTGCATAACGTGTATAAGACCTAAGACTGCTCCTATGATACCGAGCGTAGGTGAATAACCGCCCGCCTGTTCGAATATTTTAACGCTTTCGTCGCCGAATTCTTCTATGTTGGACAACTCCGTTTCCATAATATCCATGACTACCTGAGGGTCTATGCCGTCCACGACTAACTGGAGGGCTTTTTTTATAAAAGGGTCGGGTGACGCTTCTATTTCCGATTCCAATGCAAGTACTCCGTTTTTTCTTGCTTTCGTTGCATAATTCAACAGGTCGGAAATAGTGGTTTCATAATCGACTTTTTTTGATAAAATAACTCCTTTTGCCGATATTAGCGCCTTTTTAAGATTTTCCATCCTGTTTCCGGCTACTGTTGCGCCGGTTGTTCCAACTATAACTATTACGAAACCGATAGGGTCTAAAAGCTGCATAAGATTGGATCCCTGGAGGAAATTTCCGAATATTATTCCTCCGAGACCCATTATAAAGCCGATAATAGATGCTATATCCATTGTTGTCCGTATATTTATAAAAAGATTAAATTGTATTAAAATGAAGCAAAATAAAAAATTTTTCTATATTATAATACAAAAAATATTTTTTTTAAATATCTTATAAATTAATTTAAATAACAAACGATAATTTTATAGCTGCCTGTTAAACTTTTATTAACGTTTTCATTATGATATAATATAAAAAATAAAAATTATATTAAATTTAAATTGCTTTAATGCCGCATATTTTAAAAGACTATGGAAAAATTAAATAATAATCTTAATATTCCCGTTTCTTCGGAACCGAAAATTTTACAAAAAACGCCCGTTAAAAATAACGGTAAAAATGAAATTACCCCTGAAGAGCTTATCGAAATAAAAACCGTCGCCGTTAAATTCGAAAGCCTTTTTTTAAATATGATTTTTGATTCTATGTCTAAAGCGGTGGAAAAAGGCTCTTTTATAGATAAAGGTACCGGCTATAAAATTTACAATTCCCTTTTTTACGAAGCGGTGGCTAACAACAACACCTACGGTAAAGGCATAGGCATAGCAAAAATGATAGTCGATTATTTTAAAGAGCATCCGTCTTTGATAGCAAAGGACGGAATAAAAGAACTAAGTTCTTCGGTCGCTTCTATGTCCGCTACCGGCAATTTATTTCAGGCATACGGATTAGCTTCAAAATATGGAGGCGCCGGCGCCGAAGGGCTGAAACCTAACGCTTTGGAATCCAACGGCGTTTCCGGCGGCGGTTCCGATTCGGACGCCTCAGGAGTTACCGGAGACTATGTTACCGCCGACGGTCTTGCAAAAAAAGCTTCAGAAATTTACGGCGTTCCGTACGGTTTAATAAAAGCCGTAATGAAAACGGAATCCGGTTTTAATCCTTATGCCGTTTCCAATAAAGGCGCAGTAGGCCTTATGCAGTTAATGCCTAAAACCGCAGAAGAACTGGGCGTCAATCCTTACGATCCCGAAGGCAACGTTTTAGGCGGAACGCTTTACCTTAAACAGCTTTTGGACCGTTACGGAGGCAATACCGAACTTGCTCTTGCAGCTTATAACGCCGGCGCAGGCAGCGTCGAGAAATATAACGGAATACCGCCTTTTGAAGAAACGGAAAATTACGTAAAAACTGTTCTTGCTTACTATAAAGAATATTCTTGATTAATTTATTAATTTTAAGCGTGATTATTATCGTATAAATTTTATTATATCGTCTATATTATGGGAAGACTTATAAATTTAGAAGAATACGCCGGTCTACTGCAAGACTCCAATCCTATGCTTATAAAGGGGAAAATAGTTAAAGCCGTCGGACTCGTCCTTGAAGCTAAACATCCGGATCTTTCCATAGGAAAAATCTGCCGCATTAAAGGTAAAAACGACGTATCGCCTGAAGGTATCACCGCGGAGGTTATCGGTTTTAAAGACGACAGGGCCGTTCTTATGCCTTACGGCGATATAGGAGGCATAAGTTTAGAAAGCGAAGTTATTCTTTTAGAAGAAGAAGAAAAATTTCCCGCAGGCGAAGAACTGTTGGGAAGAGTCGTAGATCCGTTCGGCAATCCATTGGACGATAAAGGAAAAATTCAATGCAACGGTTATGCAAAGATAGTCAACGAGCCTCCGTCTCCTTTATCCAGAAAAAGAATTAACGAAGTTATGGACGTCGGAGTAAGGGCGGTAAATTCTTTTTTGACGATAGGCAAAGGGCAGAGGATAGGTATATTTGCAGGTTCAGGGGTCGGCAAAAGCACTCTTCTCGGCATGTTTACCAAATATTCTAAATCGGACGTAAATATTATAGCGCTTATCGGCGAAAGAGGCCGTGAAGTTAAGGAATTTATAGAAAAAAGCTTAGGCGAAGAAGGTTTAAAAAAATCGGTAGTTATCGTAGCCACATCGGATAAATCTCCGTTGGTCAGAATGAGAGGGGCTTTTGCGGCGACTGCTCTTGCGGAATATTTTAGGGACAAAGGGCTTAACGTACTTTTTCTTATGGATTCCATTACCAGGTTTGCAATGGCGTCGAGAGAAATAGGACTGTCGGCTGGAGAACCTCCGACTGTAAGAGGATATACTCCGTCCGTTTTCAGCATTTTGCCTAAACTTTTAGAAAGGGCGGCTAATTCCGACACTGGAAGCATTACCGGAATTTACACGGTTCTAGTAGAAGGCGACGATATGAACGAACCAATTTCCGACACGGTAAGGTCTATACTCGACGGACATATCGTTCTTTCGAGAAAAACGGCGGAAAAAGGAATATTTCCGGCGATAGACGTTTTAAACAGTTTGTCCCGCGTTATGCCGGACATAGTTTCAAAAGAGCATCTGCTGGCCGCACGGGAGGTTTTAAAAGTAGTTTCGGAATACAGGGTAAACGAAGACCTTATAAATATCGGCGCTTATTCTAAAGGTTCCAGCGAAACGATAGATTTTGCCATAGACCATATATCTAAGATAGAAAACTTTATAAAACAGACCCCCGACGAAAAATATTCTTTCGAGGAAAGCATTAGCGAAATGGCCGGACTGCTGAATTAAATAAATAAACCGCGAACGAAATATAACTAAAAATAAAATAAAAAATATGAATAAATATAGAATAGGCAAAAAAGATGCTTTGTCGCTGTTTAAAAACGATAATATTATCGAAATTGGAAAAATAGCCGACGGCATAAGAAAGGAAAAACATCAGGATGATATAGTTACGTTTATTATAGACAGAAATATAAACTATACCAACGTCTGTACCTCGGAATGTAAATTTTGCGCTTTTTACAAAAAATACGGTGTACGGGACGACGGCGCTTACGTGCTGACGAAAGAACAAATTTTCGATAAAATCAGGGAAACAAAAGAGCTTTCAGGCACCCAAATTCTTCTTCAGGGAGGATTAAATCCCGATATAACTATAGACTACTATATTAATCTGCTAAACGATATTAAAAAAAATTTCGATATACATATACATGCGTTTTCTCCGCCGGAGATTACTTTTATCGCCCATTCAAACGATATGACTATCAGGGAAACCATAAATATTCTGAAGGAAGCAGGCTTGGATTCCGTACCGGGCGGCGGAGCGGAAATATTAACCGACAGGGTAAGGAAAAAAATAAGTCCGAATAAAATAGACAGCGGGCATTGGCTTAAAGTCATGGAAGAAGTCCATAATGCCGGTTTAAATTCTTCCGCTACCATGATGTTCGGAACTATAGAAACCGACGAAGATATAGTGGAACATCTTTTAAAATTAAGAGATCTTCAGGATAAAACCGGCGGCTTTAAGGCTTTTATTCCATGGAGTTTTCAAAGCAAAAATACGAGGCTTAATCCAAGGGGGGTTTACGGTCATTATTATCTTAAGGTTCTTGCGGTTTCAAGAATAGTTTTAGACAATTTCGATAATATTCAAGCATCATGGGTAACTCAGGGAGCGAAAATGGGGCAGGTTGCGTTAAGTTTCGGGGCTAACGATATGGGTTCTACCATGCTTGAAGAAAACGTCGTAAAAGCGGCTGGAACGGCAAACAGAACCGTCGATGAAAAATTAATGGTTCGGCTTATTAAGGACGCCGGTTTTATTCCTGCGCAGAGAACCAATAATTATACGCTAATAAAAAAATATTGCTAAATATATATATTTTTTTAAAATTAAAATTATGTTATAATTTTTTATAAATAAACAACAAAATATATTATAAAAAAGCGAGGGCATAATTTCCGTGACGGAAGAAAAGCTTTTACATTTTAAAAATATTTTAAATAAAAAATTAGAGTCTCTGCTTGACGATGCTCTTAAAACTGTCGACAGCATGACGAAAGAAGACGATAATTTTCCCGACCCTAACGACAGGGCGACATTAGAATCGGACAGAAATTTTGAACTCAGGATTCGCGACAGAGAACGGAAGCTGATTCCGAAAATACAGGAAGCGCTGTCGAGAATAGAAAACGGTACTTACGGAATATGCGACGAATGCGGCGGAGAAATTTCCGAAAAAAGATTGGAATACAGGCCGGAAGCCACTTTGTGTATTGCCTGCAAAACTAAGCAGGAAGAACTTGAAAAAAGAGCGAATAAGTAATAATATTAAAATAACGGTATGGTATAATATATAGAAATTAATCTAACGGCTGTTATTTATTGAGGATAATGCCATGATAAATTTAGCAAACAGAATTATTCCAAGAAAAAAAATTCTTTTGGTGGAAGACAACAGAATGCATTCCGAACTTGTAAGAATTATTATACAATCTTCTTTTGACGCCGACATAACCATAGCAGAAAACGGCAGGGACGCATTGGATAAAATTACCGAAGGAAACATTTTCGACCTTATTATTATAGATATAATGCTTCCAAAGATAAACGGACTCGACGTTCTCAGGACTATCAGAAAAGTTTACGACAAAGTTCCCATTTTAATGATAAGCGCTCTTAACGACAAAGAAACCGTGAAAAAAAGCTTTGAAGACGGAGCTACCGATTACGTCGATAAACCTATAAAGAACGAACTGCTAAGAGACAAAATAGGCAGTCTGCTTAACGCTGCGCCTTTGTAATTTAAATTTAACTTATCAATATTGCATATAAATAAGGTATTTATTACTTAACGGAAAAGGAGAAATAAGTTTAGCTTGAAAAAACTAAATAACTTTATGAACGGCGTCATGGCAAAAATCCTGATATACGGCGGCGGTAAAGCCGCTAAAACAATGATTGAAATGCTTCGAGACGATAAAAACGTCGAGATAGCTGCATTAACTGCCAGAAATTTAGACAAAGAAGGAGCCGTTTTTGCCAAAGAATTAGGAATAAAATGCTTTAAAACAATTAAGGAAGTTAACGACGCTAATATAAATTTTAATATAATATTTAATCTGACCGGAGAACCCGAATTAGAAATTGCAGAACTTGCATTGCTACACGACCACGGAATAGAGATTATTAATTCCGTCAGTTCCAAACTTATTTATGATCTGCTTTACGACAGACACAAAAATCATATCGATAAAGAAAGCATTATTAAGCAGTTAAGAGAGCGGAAGGCATACTTTCAAAATATTTTAGACGATTCTTTCGATATGATTATGGTTACCGACCGCCGCGGTATAATTACCGAATTCAATAAAGGCGGCGAAAATATGCTCGGCTATTCTCAGAAAGAAGTCGTAGGAAAGCACGCATCCGAATTTTATATAAATCCCGAAGAAAGAGACGATATTTTAGAAAAGCTTAAAAAAGATAAATTCGTAGCAAATTATGAAACCCTGCTTAGAAAAAAAGACGAGGGTACGGTTGATATATCTCTTACGATATCGCGCATTATGGACAAGAAGGGCGATATAATAGGGACTATAGGCATTTCTAAAGATATTACCGACATAAAATTGCAGGAAAAAAGACTGAAAGAGCTTAACGAAAATCTTGAAAATAAGGTCATCGAAAGAACGAAACAGTTGGAAGAAAGCAACAAGGAACTCAGAAGGGCAAACGAATTAAAATCTAAATTTATCGCAAATATGTCTCATGAACTCAGGACGCCTCTTAACGCCATTATAGGTTATTCAGACCTGCTTAAAGATTCTTCCGACCTTAGCGAAAAACATAAAAAGTATACCAATAATATATTAGTTTCGGGAAAACATCTGCTTCAGCTTATAAACAATATTCTCGACATATCGAAAATAGAAGCCGGAATGTTTACTCTTGAATACTCCGTTTTTTCTATTAAGGAAGCTATAGACGAAGCCATAATCGTTTTAAAATCCCTCGCAGGAAAAAAGAACCTTGCGATAACCGTAGGTTATGAATGTTCCGAAGATTACAAGCTGTATTCCGACAGAATTAAATTTAAACAGGTAATATATAATCTTTTAAGCAACGCCATAAAATTTTCTTTTGAAAATACCGAAATTAAAGTCGTTTGCAAAAATGTTTCCTCCGCTATAAATATTAAACTCGAAACTCCGCACGATAAATTGTTTGAATACATACAGATAGACGTTATAAACAGCGGAATAGGCATAGACGATAATTTTAAAAATAAAATATTCGAAGAATTCACTCAGGCGGACAACAATTACTCCCGGCAGTATGAAGGAACCGGTCTCGGACTTGCTTTGACTAAAAAAATTATAGAACTGCACGGAGGACATATAAGTTTTGAATCGGTTAAAAACGGTTTGACAGATTTCACTTTCATCCTGCCGAATCCTCTCGAAGCCGAAAAGGCATCCGCAATGAGCATAGAAGAAACCGAAAAAACTTTGATAACCGTAGATGCCAAAACTTTTTTCCGAAACAATAACGCTAAAAGAAATAAACCTTTAGTGCTGGTAGCTGAAGACGACCGCCCCACCTCGGAAATTTTAACTATAAACTTGGTAAACTCGGGATATTCGGTTGCTCATGCATACGACGGAATTGAAGCCGTCGAAAAGGCAAAAAGTTTAAAGCCTTTTGCTATTCTTTTAGACATTATGCTGCCTAAAAAGGACGGATGGGATGTTTTAAACGAATTAAAAACCGACAAAGACACTAAAAACATACCGGTAATTATAACGAGCATTATAGACAATAAAGACTTGGGATTTGCGCTCGGCGCTACGGATTATCTCATAAAACCAATAGAAAAAGAAACGCTGATATATACTCTTTCGCAGTTTACATTGACCTCTAAAAGAAAAAAGAGGCAGGTTAATATCCTTCTCGTTGACGACGATCCTATAGTTCATAAAATGATAGAAAAAATTTTGGCGGATGAAGGTTTTAATCTCGTCCATGCATACAACGGCGAAGAAGGGCTTAAGATGTCGATAGAGCTTAAACCTGATTTGATACTGCTTGATTTGGTAATGCCGGACATAGACGGGTTCGAAGTAGCCGAAAACATAAAAAAACATCCTATATCCGCTCAAATACCGATATTCATTATAACGTCCAAAGATTTAACCGTAGAAGAAAGACTTAAACTTTCCGGCAATATAGAAAGAATAATAGGCAAAAAATCTTTTTCCGCCGAAGAATTGAGCCGTTCTATAAGGGAATTGGAACTTATCTATCCTCAAAAAGCCGGTTTATTCGACGAAATTACCGGTCTTTTAGACCATAATTATTTTAATATAAGATTGGCGCAGGAAATTAACAGGGCTAAAAGATACAATATAGTTTTCAGCGTCGTATTTTTAGATATAGACAACTTTAAAGAATACTGCGATTTGGTGGGAAATTTTCATTCCGATATAGCGCTTAAAAAGATATCGGAAATGTTGAAAAAGATGCTTAGAGGTTCGGACGTAGTAGTAAGATTCGGCTATGACGAATTTGCCGTAATATTAAATAATACCTTAAAAGATGCGGCTACATTCGTCGCAAGCAGGTTCTGTTCAGTCGTAAGAGATTATCCTTTTTATAAAGAAGAAGAACTGAAATCGAAAAAATTAACGGCTTCTTTTATAGTCGCTTCGTTTCCTAAAGACGGGGAAACTCCGGAAGAGCTGATTTCCAAAATTTACAACAGGCTGTGCGACCTTAAGAATTCGGGAGGAAATGCCGTAGCGGAAGTAAACTGAATAATTAAAAAAAGCAAAAAAATAAATTAAAATTATTAAATTAATTAATATGCGCCATAAAATTCTTATCGTAGAAGATAATGCGATTAATCTTGATTTAATTACGGCAATGCTTGAACCGTTCGACTTAGATATAATTACCGCCGAAGACGGTTACGAAGCGCTTAAAAAAACGGACGAAAATCCTGATATTTCTTTAATTCTGCTTGACATTGGACTTCCAGGAATAGACGGAATAGAAGTTTTTAAAAGATTGAAATGCAACGAAGCATACAAAGATATACCCGTTATTGCGGTTACGGCGCACGCCATGGCAGGCAATAAAGAACACCTGATGTCTCTTGGATTTGACGATTTCATCGCAAAACCTATAGATAAAAACATACTTTACGAAAAAATAAGAGAATATTTGAAAATTGAAGGATAAAACGGACGAATTCAAATTTTACACTGAAATAAAGGTCAGATACGAAGAAACAGATGCAATGTCCGTCGTTTACTACGGTAAATATTTCGTATTTTTCGAAGTGGCAAGAACGGAATATCTTAAAAACATAGGCTACAAATATACCGACATTGAAAAAGAAGGCTTTTATTTCGTCGTAGCCGAATCCAACTGTAAATATTTTAATCCGGCGAAATACGACGACGATTTAAAGATATATACAAAAATAGAATATATAAAAAATTCAAGCTTTAACTTTATTTATAAAATAGTAAGAGAAAATAAGGCTGAACAAATCACGTCCGCAACCCATACCCATACCGAAATTGCCTCGGGACATACCGTCTTAGTCTGCGTGGACAACATAGATTTTAAACCCAGACGGATTCCGGAGTACCTGAGAAAAGCTATTAAGGATTTCGAAAAATACTGATAATTTTGTGACGGGGACAGAATTGAATTCTGTCCCCGTATCTATAATAATGCCCGCTATTACCGTTTCCTTCCGTAGTTGCAGGATTTTGTAACGTAAATGTAACAAAAAATTAACATATTTTTAACATTTTCGTCATAATCCTGAAACATTAAAATGATTAAATAATATTATCTCAATTATTTTAGTATTGAAATTAAATTAATTTAATCGTTAAGTTAAAGGAGGGCTACAGAAATGTCCGCAAGAAAATTAAAAAACACCGTTTATTTTAATCCGCTTGAATTTTTTAATCCGTTTAAAGCATTTAAAACTATTGAAACGTTTAAAAATTTTTATCTTAACTCTTCAATAAACATCGCCGCAAAAATTCAGTCCGAAATTAAAGAAAATGAAGCAAATAAATCTTACGGCAAGGTTTTGATATCCGCATTTATTTTCGGCAGTATTGTTTCGGCCGCTTCAAACGCCGCCGCTATGATAAATTTAAACCAAGGCTCGCTCGGAATAGGCGCTTCCGGCATTTTAAACGAAGCGACGACTTGGATATGCTACAGACTTGCCCCCGCAACTCTTACCATAGGACTCGTTAAAGGCTTTTACGATATAAAACAGCACAAACCGGATGCCGCAAGAAAAGCGTTTATAACTGCGGCGGCCGGAACAGGCGTTATGCTTGCGCCGACCATAACGGGAGCTATACTTGGAATAGTCCAGAATGCGGGAGGCGCAGCCGCCGATATGAACATCGGGGCGGGTAACGGCGCAACGACGATAGGACAGCCTTAAAATGCACCATAAATAAAAACAATATATAAAAATAATACAATAAAACATATATAAAATAAATAAAAATAAAAAAATGGCTCAAAAAAAACAGAATAAAGCAATAAATGCTGAAGGATATACCGAATTTAAAATATACAACGAAATACACGGAAAAATAACAAGATTCGGACTTGAAATTTACGACTGGGCATTTTTTATTTTTTTGACTACGGCTTCTATACTAATATTAAAAAAAACTATTATTATAGCAATATTGCTGGATACCGCGGTATTAATATTTTTAAAAAAATATAAGAAAAATAAACCGGATTTTTATACAAATTCGCTTTTGTCTTTTATATTCGCAAAAAAAGAGTTGTATGTTTCAGATTCGGAAAAGGAGAAAAAATAATAAATTTATGCTGTTAAATTCAGTTTTAAAAAAAATAGAGCCTTCGGATTCATTAAATAAATACGTTAACCTTTTGTCGGTAAACGACGGCATAGCCGCCGGAGCGGACGGGTCGTTCACGATAGGTTTTTCGGTAAAAGGATTTGATTATTATCTCTCCGAAAATAAAACGGTAAACGACGCTGCTTACGTAAACGATCTTCTACTCAATCTGATGGACGAAAACATTAGTCTTCAATGGATTTACAAAATAGACGACAAAAATAAAAAATTTATTTCTAACTACGAAAGTTCTTCCGTACCGCCGGAAAATTTTAAATATATCAAAGAAAATAAGATAAAGCATCTAAGGTCTAAAAATATTAAAAACGTTAATATATATCTTTTTTGCACTATTAACGGTTTAAATCTTCGCTCAAATAAGGGTAAAAGAGGATTAGCTTCTAAGTTTGACGATTTTGCCGGCAGTCTTATTAAAATAGATTTAAAGTCTTCTATTAATTCTATAGCAAAATTAAACGCCGGCTGCGATAAAAAAATTATAGAAAGAAAATTAAAAAACATCGAGAATAATCTCGGCTTTATATCTTCCAAACTGGATTTAAATTTAAAAAGAATGGATAATCAGGAGCTTGTGGACTATTTTTACGAAGAATTAAACCCTTTAAGATTTACGTCGGGGGTTAAAGCGCCGAAATGGAAAAATATGCTGGACGGTTCTACTTTCAGGAGCCAGATTATATATTCGTATGCCGAAATCAAAAAAGATTTTTTTTATATAGACGGATATTATTACAAGTTTATAAACATGCACAGGCTGCCGTCGCTGATAGATTCTTTCGGGATAACTTCCGTATTGAACGTAAACGGTTCTTCCGGAATCGACGAACTTTTTCCTTACGATATAGCAGTATCTTTTAATATTCCGGAACAAGAAAAAACTATGGAAAAAATACAGACCGACAGAAATATAAAGGCAAGCCTTACGGAAGCAGTAAACGGCGGATATACCGATTATAAAGGGGTTAATATTACCGAACAGTTGGATGATTTTTTAGAATCGGTTTCAAAACTTAAAAAGAAAGTCGTAGAGTTTTCTTTATGCGCGCGAATCAAGTCCAGAAACTTGGAAGACCTTAATACTAGGGCGGTAAAACTTCTTGAGTCTTTTAAAAATTTGAACGGAATGGAGGGCATAATAGACGACATGGAGCATCATAAACTTTATCTTTCTTTTTTGCCTAGTCAATCCCGTTTTAACAGGAGATTTAAAACGTCTATTTCGCCGGCGGCGGCGCCTTTCATACCGCTCAACGAAGGATTTAGGGGGACGGAAAGATGCGCTATTCCATTAATAAACGACAGAGGGGAAGCGGTAAAGCTCGACCTTTACGAAAATCGCCTGCCGTCGAAACACGGAATAGTTTTCGGCAAAACGAGAAGCGGAAAAGGTTTTATGCTGAACGGATTTTTAAGCAATTTTTACATATCCGGAGACGATTACCATATAGTAGGGGTGGATATAGGAGGAACTTACAAAAAATTCTGCAAAATATTTAACGGCGACTATATTGAAATCGACCTCGACGGCTCATACTGCATAAATCCTTTTCCGCCTAAAAAATATTTCGTCAAAGAAATAAACGGAGAAGAAGCTTTCGACCCAGATATTATGGTTTTTTTGACAGGCATAATAGGATTGATGGCGGAGCCCGAAAAAAAATTATCTCCAAACGACAGAACCATAATAGCGAGGGCGGTTCAGGCGGCTTACGACAACATAGAAGATTATGAAGATATGCCTATAATATCGGATATAAACAACATTTTATTCGATTACGGTGAAGCTAGGGATATTTTAGATAAACAAAGGGCTATGGAAATGGGTAAAAATCTGTTTCAGTGGACGGATATTTCTTCTCCTTACGGAATGCTTATAAACAGGAAGACCGGCATAAATATTGATAATAAAATAGTAATATTTGACCTGCAGAAGTTAAAAGGACACGAAGATTTGCAAAAAGTAGTGTTCGCAATTATAAAAAATATATCTTTTAAGAAAATGTACGATAAATCTGCAAAAGTTTTTTTCTTTTACGACGAATGTTGGGAATTTATGAACGACCCTAAACTCGCGGAATTAATAATGCATCTCTACAAAACGTCGGCGAAATGGGGTTCTATGGTATGGAGCATTACGCAGGAGCCGGGCGATTTGTTAAAGGCCGGCGCCGTAGGTAAAAGCATAATAGAAAATTCGTCGGTAAAAATATTCTGCCAGCTTGACGGGGGAGTTTCGGAAAACGACTTAAAAACATGCGGATTAAACGAAAAAGAGATAAATATCGTAAAAAATCTTAAAGTAGTCAAAGGTCATTATTCAGAATATCTTTTAAAATTCGGAAAAGATTCGTCGGTTATAAGAAATTCCCCAGACCCTTTTGAATACTGGCTTTGCTGTAAATCGTCCGAAGACGAAGAGTTAGAAAGACGAATAGAACGGCTTTATCCGGATAAAACCTTAAAAGAACGGCTTTATATTCTGGCGGAAAAATATCCTAACGGACCGTATGGGATAAACGGATAAACGGATAAACGATATATACCGGATAAATAAGCTGTTATACGGCATTATTTAGGACTATAACGTATGCGCCGTTGCGGCAGTTCAAAAATTTAAGGAGGATGAAATGAAAAAATTAATTAAAAACAAACCGATGATAGCAGCCGTTATCGTAATTTTTACGGTTTCGGCTTATTTAACCGGCGTTTCGTACGGTTTGCCCCTGCCTATTCCGGATATAACCGCTATATCGGGACAGATCCAGTCGGTAGAAACTGCCGCAAACGGAGCGTTTTCGGCGTTGCAGGGATTGGCAGGGACTCTCGGCTATGCTCCGGGGGCAGGCGGAGGACCTCTTTTTAATCCCGGTCCCGGACTTTCGGAAGCAATGGCGACCGTAGATAAACTGACGGCCGACGTTTCCAATATGCAGGAGGAGTATCAAAACATATTAATAAATTTCGATAAAATAAGCCATTTAGCGAATTCGGTTGAAGATGCCGTAGACAGTATAAATAATTTGAATAATCGGATTAATTCGGCTTTTAATCAGATTCCGCAAGATTTAACGGCAAGCGACGTTCAAACAGGTTCTTTGCAAAATGCGGCATCAGGCATTAATTCGGACATTAATTACGAATCTTCCGAATACGG
This sequence comes from bacterium, assembly GCA_021791295.1. The sequence goes on from JAJYWW010000166.1 coordinate 13,894, forward strand.
AAATATTGTTTCGGCGGCTTCAGACGAAAACGCTAATAATCCGTCGGTTTTTGTTTCGGGAGGTTCTGCAGGCGGGCAGGCGGGTTCTTTAAATAAATCTGATCTAGAAAACGGTTCCGCTTTATTTTCTCAAGGTGCAATTTTTAATTCGGCGGGAAATTCCGGAAACCCTTCCGAAACTATAAACTGTTCGTCTATTAACGGCGGCTATACTTTTGATTCAAGCGGAAATCCCGTAGGCGGCTGTACGGATTTAGCGGAAGGATTTTTGGACGATACCGCATCATCGGGGCTTTATAATGCGGGCTTGTCTGCTGCAAGAGCGCATAAGGCCGAACTTGAAGGTTCCGAATTTATGGACGAAATTTCGCAAAACGCTTTAAAAAACAGCAGCAACTATTATGCTTATCAAAGTTCTATTTTGACTACTATAGCGGAAGAAAACGCCGCAAGTTTAAAAAATTTGGGCTATATGGAAAGCCAGCTTAAACAGATAGAGATTGATAAATCCGCGGAAGAAATTAAAAAAGAGCATACGGGTTCCGTGATTCTGCCGCAGACTAATCCGACCCCGGGTTTAAATTATTACACGAAAACGACTATGTAAAAAGCAAAAAAATAAAAATTAAGAAATTTCAAAAAACCGAAATTAAAGCAATGAAAATGCAAATATACAAAATATATAACAAATTTAACGGTAATAATTTGAGCTATAATTTTTTAATAAATCTTGCCGCATTGTTGACCGTAATTTTTGAGCTAAATTTTTGCTGTATTTTTTACGCAAAAAACTGTTATGCGGCTAATCCGCCGGCCTCAGCCTCTTCTTCAAAAAAAGGAGGGTCGCAGTCGAATAATACGGAAGTAAATAAGTCCGCCCTTTCAATATCCAAACTTAAAAACGGCGAAGATTTAAGCATGCTTTCAATTGATTCTATCCCTCCGGCGCTGAATAACGATTCCGAACTCAGCGCTTTCGTTACTTATATGTTCTATTTTTTATTCGCTCTCGGAATAGTTCTTTCTTTTTTTGAAGGATACCGCGCGGAATTAACCGGAGCCGTTTTTAATTATTACGGACTGTTCTTAAGAACGGCGCTGATAGCTATAGGCTTCCTTTCATGGAAACAGACGGGGCAGTCTAATTTTGCACAGCTTATATTGACTTTAGCCGATAAAATTCAGCTTTATCTGATAAAACAAAACATATTGGGAATAGGACAGTCGGTTTCGCAGATAGTGTCTTCTATTTCGGGCAGTCTTCATTCCGTTTCGATACCTACCGTTTCTTCTAACGGCACCGCATCCGTAAAAAGCGGC
>JAJYWW010000109.1 GCA_021791295.1 bacterium
GAAAAAAGAAAATGGCTTATGGGAATAACTTCTTCGCCTATTATCGTCACGTCGGAGTTTACGAACATATCGAACGTAGCGTTCACCATTCCCTCGATTGTGTTTTCTACCGGAACGACGCCGTATTCGGAAAGACCTTTGGTAACGGAATTAAAAACCTCGGGGATGGTTTTTACGGGCATTAACATCCTTGAAGTACCGAACCTTTTTATCGCCGCAAGGTGCGTAAACGTTCCTTCGGGACCGAAATAGCTAATTCTTATCCCAGCTTCAACCGAAATACACGCTGAAATTATCTCTCTGAAAATACTTTGAAGGTGTTCGTCTTTTAACGGCCCTTCGTTATAGCTTATTACGTTTCTGTAAACCTCTCCTTCTCTTGACGGATTGTAGTATGCCTTGTTATTAGACGATTTAATATGCCCGACTTTAAGAGCAATTTTTCCCCTTTCGTTAAGAAGTTCGACTAACTTTCTGTCGATATCGTCTATATTTTTTCTCAGTTTTTTAAGTTCTTCCATTTTAAATTAGCACCGTTTAACAATTTAGCAAACTAAATTCTAAATTAATTATATATTAAAAATTAAGATATTTTATATAATTTTTGTAAAAAATGCAAAGATTTTCCTTTTATATTTTCATGCAGATTTGCTCATTATATATTTACCCGCCGCAAAAACCGCTATAAGAAAAACGGCGATTATACCGAAGACGAACCTTATGGAATAAATGCCCGCTATATAGGAAAGAAAAAACGGTCCAATTATGCCGCCCAAGTCGAAATTCGACTGATATATAGTATTGGCGGCTACCATATCCTTCATATCGACCGTTTCGGATATCCTCATAGTGCCTATGGGAAAAATAAGCGCATGCGGTATTCCGAATATTATCAGCGCGACCGCGTAAAAACCGATATTTTTTGAAAATACCATCAATGCGAAAGAAAGAACGGATATAAGTATGGATATATTTAAAATTTTAGTTTTATTTTTTATGTTAGCTTTTTTAGTAAAATAAAGCAGAATTAATCTGGTTATAAGAGATGAAATAAAAAACAGGGAAAATAAAAGCGTTATTTCAAAATATTTTATATGAAAATTATCCCTCGCGAAAACCCCGCCGAGGGCTACGACCGAAGCAAAGGCAATGCTGAATGTAGTGTTATAAAAAATTACTTCGAGAAATCCGCGGTTTTTAAATAATAAAGAAACGGAACCGCCTTTTGCAGATTTTTGAGAATTTTTATTTGAATTAAGTTTCTCTTTAATTACGCTTTTGCTCTTTAAATGAATTTTTAGGGCAAAGAAAAACGCGGTTATCCCGAAAATGCTCAGCATAATATAAATCCAGCGTATAGGCAAAACGGTAAGAAGCGCCGAGCTTAAAAGCGGCCCGAAAACAAGAGCAAGACTAAGCATTAAAGAATATATAGTAAGATTTTTTTCTATTGCGGATTTTTCCGAAACTAAATGAACTAACGACAAAAGAAACGGCATTATTATCGCCGTAGCAAAACCTGATATTACGACGAATATTAAAAATTCGGCATAATTCGTCGAAAAAAAATATCCCAGTATCGCCGCCGAAAACAATAAAAGTCCGGCTATTACAAATTTTGAAACGGCTTGAGGCTTTATTCGTATGCTGATAAGATATCTTACCGCGATAGTGCTTACCGCATATACGGCCGTCGTAATACCGACGTAAAAAAGATTTTTATCGAGAACGTATCTTACGAACAGGGGATTAATAGACTGTATAAGATTGGTATTAGCCCTCTGCAGCAATATAACAAAAAAAACGAAAATAATAGCGGGCATAATTTATCGGTTTGCTTAGTTTGCCGTTTACGCTTTAATATAGGAAATAATTAAAGAAATTAGTTCCTCTTTGGCTTCCGTAGCAAAAATATTCTGCGCATGCGCAGAACCGTTAAAAAAATGAACGGTCTTGGGAGATTTAGTCATTGCATGCATTTTTTTAATGCCGTCGGCAAACTTTTCTTCTTTCGAGCCAATATAGTGGATTGGCACGTCTATAAAATCCACTCCCTCGGCATACACCGGCGATAAAGCTATTACCGATTTTATTTCCGAAGGCTTGTAAAGTTTAGATGCGTTTAAAACCGCCGCTCCTCCCATGCTCGAACCCAGCAAAGTAATATTTTTTACGAAATCTAATCCCTGCACGAACTTAACCGCTCCTATAATATCTTCGCCGTATGCGTTTAATCCTGCGCTTCCTTCTTTTGAATTTCCGTATCCCCTGAAATCAAACGTCAGAGAAGATATTTTATTCTTTAACAACACGTCGCAGAGGTCGTAATAACTTTCTTTGTTAAAAACTCTGCCATGGGCAAGAATTACTATATCTGGATAGGAACCAAATAAAGAACCGTATATATCGCCGCCGTCGGCGGCTTCAAAATGAACTTCTTTAAAATTCACGTTCATACAATTTTACCTCGACTAAATTAAATTATACCACAAATAAGATAACATAATTTATTTAACGGAAACAAAATTTTATTAATACTTAAATACAGGCTGTTTATTTGCAAGTACTTCGTTGACTCTGCCGACTTTCGTTTTTTGCGGGGATTTAGCCGCTTTAGACTTTTTAGTTTTAAGTTTTATCTCTTTTACCGCTTTTATAAAATTATCCAAAGTTCTTATCGATTCGGTTTCGGTAGGCTCTATCATAATAGCTCCGTGTATATTTTTCGGAAAATAAACCGTGGGCGGATGAAAACCATAGTCTATTAATAGTTTAGCGAGTTCGATTGTCGATATTCCGCTTTCTTCAATCGCTTTATCGCTGAAAACGCATTCGTGCATGCACAGCCCTTCTTCAAAAGGGTCTGAACCGGACAGTATTTTGCCGAGTTTTTTCTTGACGTAGTTTGCGTTAAGCACTGCAATTTCGCTCACGGAACCTACGTTATCCCGTCCTAACGAAAGAAGATAGGCGTATGCCCTTATTAACACGGCAAAATTGCATAAAAACGGCGTCATTTTACCTATAGAATTTTTTCTGTCTTCCGACAGCTCGTAAACCTGATTTACGGCGTCAGAATTTTTATCGTAATTCGATGTTTTTTTTCCGTTATTCGTATCGGCGGCGGTTTTCTTAACGTAAGGAATAGGAAGTAATTCCCTTAATGATTCTACGACGCCTATCGCTCCGCTTCCGGGTCCGCCTCCTCCGTGAGGGGTAGAAAAAGTTTTATGCAGATTAAGCTGTATCAGGTCTATTCCCATATCGGAAACTTTTACGTTCCCGATAAAAGCGTTAAAGTTTGCGCCGTCCATATAAACAAAAGAGCCGTTTTTATGCATAATTTCGGCAATTTTTTTTATGTCTTTTTCAAAAACGCCGAAAGTGTTCGGATTGGTTATCATAATTGCGGCGACGTCTTTTGAAATAAACTTTTTCAATTCTTCGGCATCAAGCGTTCCCGCTTTTCCGGTTTTAATTTCTACGGGAGTGAATCCCGCAAGAACCGAACTTGCCGGATTTGTACCGTGCGAACTGTCTGGAACCAGTATAGTTTTTCTGTTTTCGCCTTTTAACTCAAAATATTTCTTTATAACTTTAAGCCCTGCAAACTCGCCCGCCGCGCCGGCCTGAGGAGCGAAACTGAATTCCGCAAGTCCGGTAAGCCCGCATAAAATATTATTAAAATCGTAAACTATTTTTAAAACAGGTTGAATTAAATTTGCCGGGGTTAAAGGATGAATGTTTTTAATATTTTCAAGGGACGCTATTTTTTCGTTAATTTTTGGATTATACTTCATGGTGCATGAACCAAGCGGGTAAAAAACGGTATCGACGCACATATTCCATCCAGAAAGTCTCGTAAAATGCCGGACAACGGTCGGTTCGGATACTTCGGGAAGTCCGGGGGCATTTTTTCTAATATATTTTGAGTCTATATATGCGCTTTCGTCTTTTCTTAAATCGGATTTTTTTAAGCCGCAATCCGGTATTCCGATGCCGTTTACTCCTTTAGAGCTTTGCTCCGTCAATGGGTCTTCGTCAAAAAATATACCTTTTATTCCGGGAAATTTAGCCATTTAAAACCTCTTTTGCATTTTTTGCGTATTTTTCGATATCGCTTAAACGGATATTTTCGGTGGCGGATATTAAAACGGCGTTCTCCGAAAGAGCTATGCCGGCTATAATATCTCTTGCCGCCATTTTTTCTATAAATTCCGATGCGGTCGTTTTATTATTATGTTTACTTGTATTCGCCTTAAATTTTAGGGAAAATTCGTTGAAAAAATCTCCGTCGTAAAACGGTTCAAACAGTCCGGTATTTAATAATTTATCCCTTAATATATGCGCAAGTTTAAGATTTAATAAAGCTATATCTTTAAAGCCGCTTTTTGAACATAAGGCAAGATATATCGCCGCCCTGACGGCGTTTAAAGAACTGTTGGTGCAAATATTGGATGTTGCGGCGCCCCTTCTTATATGCTGTTCCCTTGTCGAAAGAATAAAGGCGTATGCGTCTTTATTATTGCCGTCTTTAGTTTTGCCGACGATTCTTCCGGGCATCTGCCTGACGTATTCTTTTTTTGCGGCAAAAAGACCTAAAAGCGGTCCGCCGAAATTCATATAGTTCCCGAATGAATTACCTTCTCCGGCAAAAAAATCGGCGTTATAGAATCCGGGGGGATTAATTATGCCGAAACCATAAGGTTCCGTGGAAGAAACTATAAAACTTGGAGTATGTTCCGAATTTGATTCGGGGTTGGAATTAGAATTATAGGTTGAATGTATAATTTTTTCAAGGGATTCTAAATCTTCTATTACTCCGTAATAGTTCGGCTGTTGAATAACTACTGCCGGCACTCTGCCGCTTCCTTTTGAAAGCTTTTGCTTTAAGTCCGATATTTCCGTCTGTCCGGTTTTGGCGTTTAATTTTATTTTTTCTATTTTTACGCCTGTGCCGCCCGTAAAAGTCTTAATAACGGAATAATAATCAAGGTTTACTCCTTCGGAAACAAATACCGTGTCGCCGTTATGGGTTGCCGGTATATCCCTGTTTGCCGACGACAGTCTTAAAGCCGCCAATACCGCTTCCGCAAGGCTTTCCGCTCCATCGTACATGGATGCGTTTACGACGTCCATACCGAGTATTTCTGCAATGAACGACTGAAATTCAAAAAGAGCAAAAAGCGTGCCCTGGCTTACTTCCGGCTGATACGGAGTATAAGGAGTATAAAATTCCGACCTCGAAATAAGGCTGTCTATAACCGACGGAACAAAATGATTGTAAATTCCTCCGCCTGAAAAAACCGCAGATTTATTTTTTGGCGGAATGCTTGAGTCTATATCCGAAAACAGCCGCCATAATGAGCTTTCATCTATACCGTCACTAAGAATATCCGACAAATCGTCCCCGCTAATAAGAGGAATATCTCCCAGTATCTTTTTGAAAAGCTCTTTTTTATCTTTAATGCCTAAAAAGCGGTATAATTTTGCAATATCCTTTTTTGAATTAGGAAAGTAGCGGAAATTATTCATGGTGTGAAGATTCCGCAAACGTCTTATATTTAATTTCGTCCATTAATCCTTCTGCGTCCGATTCGTTAGATACCTCTACTTCCGCGATAAAACCTGTTCCTGTCGGATCCTGATTGATAAGCTCCGGAGTATCGTTTAATTTTAAATTTACGGATATTATTTTAAGATCGACGGGAGCGTAAATTTCCGAAACGGATTTAACGGATTCTATTTCTCCTATTTTTGCGTCTTTTTTATAATTTTTTCCAACTTCCGGAAGAGAAACGTAAACTACGTCGCCAAGTTCCGACTGGGCAAAATCGGAAATACCTATGCGATATTTATTATTAGAATCTTTACTTAACCATTCATGCGATTTAGAGAAATAAAACGACCCGCTTTTAATCATTTTCAACCCCTTAGTTTAATATGATATTTTATAGTAAAATTGCGTATTTATATTAATTATTTATTTTTAATTTCTTTTATTTTTATTTGCCCGTTTTGATATTTTTATGGAAAGGCGGAGACACGACTTCGGCTTTTTCAAAATTTCCCCTGATATCTATGAAAAAATCTTTCAAGTATGAAAGATTAACGCCGGCATCCGAAATATAAGCGCTTCCTATGGGAAATTTGTTTGAAGGACTGTACGTTCCGCTTGCGATACAACCTATGGGCTTAAGATTTTCGTCGAGTATTCTCTGCGAATGCCTTGGAATCTGTTTGCCGGAAAGTTTAAAGAAAATCAATCTTTTTTCTTTGTTTTTAATATTTTTTAGAGCCTCTTTTCCTATAAAATCTTTTGTATCCGAAAGATACTTTTCAAGTCCGGCGTCGTAAGGATTTATAGTTTCGTCGAGTTCGTGTCCGTAAAGGGGAAGCGCCGCTTCAAACCTCAAAGTATCTCTTGCTCCTAGACCAACCGGAAGAAGATTGGACAGATTGGAGTTTTGCAGAAGATAATTCCATAAAGCAACCGTTTTTTCCGCAGGTATGAATATTTCAAACCCGAACTCTCCCGTATAACCGCTTCTGGATATCAGCGCTTCGACGTTTACGTCTTTAAATACTGCGCAGCCGAATTCAAAATGCTTTAAATCTTTAATATTTTTAGGCTGAAACTTAAAATCGAATAATCCGCATTTTCCAATTTTAACGGCGTCGCTTATAAGAGGATATATCAAATCCCTCGATTTTGGTCCCTGAACCGAAAGAAGTCCTATATCGTCGCTGATATTTTGCGCCGCGACGTCTTTGCCTTTTTTTTGAAAATCGTTCTGCACGTGACGAATCCATGCAAAATCCTTCTGCGTATTTGAAGCATTCACGACTGCCATATATTCGTCGTCGGAAAACTTAAATACGGTAACATCGTCGATAATTCCGCCTTTTTCGTTAAGAATTAACGCATAAACTATCTCTCCCCGTCCTATTTTTGAAACGTCTGCCGTAAAGACGTAATCTACGAATGACGAAGCGTCTTTACCTTTTATAGTTATTTCTCCCATATGGCTTATATCGAAAATGCCGGAATTTTTTCGGACGTTTAAATGCTCTTCGATTATGCTTTTATAATAAAGAGGCATATAAAAACCTGCAAATTCTACTATTTTTGCTCCCATTTTAGCATGTTCGCCGTATAGCGGCGTCTTCTTAGTTTCAGAATTGTTCATAATTATAATTATTGCACCTCTTAATTTATCTTGCTGTTTTATCTGCCAAAAAAATTATATAAAATATACCGTCATAAACTAATAATTCACTTTTATAATTATTATAAATTAAACAAAAAAAATCAAGTTTATTTTACTGTTTTACTGTTTTATTATTTTACCGCTTTACCTCATTTGCTGCAAAATATCTAAAACATAAATCTCTCAATTTAAGTATATTTTAATATGTTTAATTTTAGAAATAGGTTAGCTCCGATATTAATATTTTTATAAAATTTTTTATAAATTTATAGATATTTATAGATATTTTTATTGACTTATACTTAACAGTGTTATATAAATGTATAAATTACGGTAGATTAACTTAAATTAAATCAACCATTATAAATATATAAATACCGCGGTCGAGAAAAAGTGAATAAAGCTATTTTTATAGGAAGACAGCCTATTATAACCGCAGACAAAAGCATATTCGGTTATGAAATACTGTTCAGAAGCACCGGCGAAGAAAACTCGTCGGGCGTTTCGGTATCGGATAATTTAAGCGCTACCGCTAACGTCCTTGAAAATATTTACGATATGGGGTTAAAAGTGCTGATGGGAGAAAATCCGGCATTTATAAACTTAACACCCGATATTTTACAAAAAGACATGATAGGACTTTTGCCGAAAGATAAAATCGTGCTTGAAATTCTGGAAACAAGCACTATTGACGGCAATGCCGTTTCCATAATAAAAGAATTTAAAAACAAGGGGTTTAGAATATCTTTAAATAATTTCGCATACGACGAAGCATGGGAGCCGCTTCTGGAAACGGCGGATTACGTAAAGCTGGATTCAAAGCAATACTCAAAGTCCGAAGTAAAAGAAATGCTTATGCTCCTTAAAGGCTACGGGGCAAAATTAATTTCGTCGAAAGTTGAAACAGACGAAGATTTTCATTTTTACAAAGGTCTTGGCTTCGACCTTTTTCAGGGCTATTTTTTTCAAAAACCGTCCATAATTTCTTCGGTAACTTTAGATCCGGATTATGTAATACTTCTTAATATATTTAATTCTTTTCAGGCTAATGCCGACATAGAAGAAATAGAATCCCTTTTTAAAATGGCTCCCGACCTTATATACCGTCTGCTTGCGCTTATAAATTCGGTAGCTTATGAATTTATGGCAAAAATATCTTCGGTAAAACAGGCGATAGCTCTTTTGGGATACGATAACGTATCGAGATGGATACTTACGATTGTTCTTGCTTCCAAAAAAAGCGATTTCAGGTCTGACCCCTTATTGGAAAGCGCCGTGATAAAAGGCAGGATGATGGAAGATATATGCAAAAAATATATAAACAAAGCGCTTGCCGACAAAGCGTTTTTGGCTGGAATGCTTTCTTTGGTAAATGTCGCTCTTGGAATTTCGATTAAAGAACTGTTCGATAAAATTACTATCGATCCGGTTATTTATGAAGCGTTGGTAGAACATAAGGGAAAACTGGGCGAACTGGCGGAATTTATGGACGCGTATAACGCGGCCGATTATAATTCGGCGGAAACCCTGCTTAAAAAAATAAATCCTTCCGCTTTGTTCTCCGACGTCCTTGAAATGAATACCGGCGCCTTGATGTATCTCGAAGAAGTAAAAAGATCCGGGCTCGTTTAAACAGCTGTCCGTAAGCGGCAGATATTAGGCGGGTATTCGGTAAACTTTAACGCTTTACGAATTTAAGATAGCATCCCAATAAATCGCAATTTCTGGGGCTTTCGGCATACTTAAAACCGTGCGCGGTTATAAACTCTTTATACGATTCCCTGTCTTTGCCGAAGACCTCGAACCTCGGCTCTTTAATGGATAATATGCCGTCCGGCTTCAATACGCGGCGCAGTTCGGAGACTGCTTCTTCTTTTTTATCAATCTCGTGAAACGAATAATATAAAAATGTCAAATCTATAGAACAGTCCTCTACCGAACTTAAATCCGATACGCTGGACGCCCTGAAATCGACGTTCTGCAGATATCCTCTTTTTCTTTTAGCTTTTTCTATCATCTTTTTCTGAATATCTACCGAGATTACGAATCCTTCTTTTCCGGCGGCTTTCGATAATGCCGGAGTAACGAAGCCGCTTCCGCATCCAGCTTCAAGAACTTTCATTCCGCTTTTGACCCCCATAATCTCGACGTTTTTTTCCATGTTTTCTATCAAACTTCTAAGTTTGTTGTCGATAATGAAGGAAAAAAATGCCGGAAATAAATCGTAAGTTTTCAGTTTCATAAATATTGACGGATAGAAGGATTTTACGGTATTTTTTGCACGGTTTCGATTTAAAATCCCGGTATCCTCGGAAACCTGTTTAATTTTGAATTTTTATAATACCATCCCCAGAATCTTTTAAGCCAGTGGCCGACGACCGGCAGCGCGATTACCGTTTCCTTCGTCGTATCCCTTTTGATATAGACCGCGCCTTTGCCGTTATCCATTACGCATAAGATATGCACGTGCTCTTTATAGCCTTTATAATTATTCGTTCCGGCTTCTTTTTCCTTTATATTATAAGCCGCTATACCCGCCATCATCTCGGCTACGTGCCCCTGCTTTCCCCTGAAAGGAGGTCCGTCGAGGCTGGCTGAATCGCCTATCGCGTAAATATTTTCTAAACCTTCTACTCTTAAATAGTCGTCGGTTTTTATGAATCCGGCTTCAGTGAGCGGCAGTTCCGAGCCTGCAAATATCTCATGAGCGCTTCCGGCGGGAACAAAAATAATAAGGTCGCTTTCAAGTCTTGAATCGTCTTCGAATACGACTGCGCCGTTTTCGAATCTTTTTATTTTTTTGCCTAAATATTTGTTGATTTTAAGGTCTTCATAAAATCGGTTAAGAAGTGCGTAAGCTTTATCGCCCAGCCGCTTGCCCGGAGTTTCCATAGGAGCGAAAATACTCAATTCAAAATTACTGCGCAATCCTTTATCTCTTAAGAGGTTGTCGATGTTAAACAGCTCTTCGAAAGCCGGTCCGCCTCTCATAGCGGAAGGGTCTTTTGGATTTCCGCCTATTCCTACGGCTATTCTGCCTTTTCCGGATTTAACCAATTCCGCTAATTTTTCTTTTATTTTAAGCGATTCTTCAGGGGCGCCGCAAATAGAACAGGTATTTTCTATTCCCTCCGGTTTGGCTTTTCCTGCGCCTACGGCGACGACGAGATAGTCGAAAGAATATGTATCGTTTTTACATTCGACTTTTTTATCTTTCGCAGAAATTTTAACGACCGAGTCTATTATTAAATTAAATTTATGGACTGCGCTTAATTTATTTAACGATAGTACCGCATCTTTAAAATCCAGAGCGCCGGTAGGAATCCATATCGAAAGCGGATAAATATACATAAAATCCCTTTCTGAAATCAAAGTGACGTCGAAATTGTATTTTTTTAGCCTTATCGCGGCTTCTACTCCCGCAAAACCGCCTCCTATAACGAGTATTTTTTTCATAATTATTCCCCTAATAATTTAAATAATTTTATAATAATTTAATATATATCGTTATTAATATATATATATATTTCTTTATTATAAATGCAAATTAATTATAATGCAACGGATATATAAAGAATTATACCGCATATTTTTTTATCATGCGGCGTTAATAAATTTTAATTTGCCGCCTGTTGCTTTATTGCTTGACCGGCTGCTTCTTCATTTCTCTTTCCCATTTTATTGCCTGTTAAACAAAAACTCCCGACCGCGTCAAACGCAGTCAGGAGTGAGATATGGAGGCTGGCGTTTATAAAAGCGAAGCTTTTATGTCCGCCGTAGTGAAATAAATCTGACACCTTTTTTCATGCAGCTATCGAATTTTTGCCGGATATTTTCTCAAAAATTGTTTCGGGAGCAATATCGGCTCCGTTTGGCCAAGCAATCGTTCCGCCGCTTATAAAGGCTTTTTTAAACAAATCGATATTCGACAATGAATTAAAAATAGGACCTTTTTTCAGATATCCTTCAAAGTCTATATCTCCGGAAGTACCGTCGTCAAAAGTTATTCGGTAAACATAACCCGATTTATAATATATGTCTTTAACCTCTATAATTTTTTCCATTTTTTTATCCTCATATTATTCTAATGGTTTTATTTTTTTTAATTCTTCACCGTTTAAAGCTAAATTCCAATTATCTAATAATTCATTCCTATTAAAATCTATCCATTCCCTTACTAATCTTAATGCCGTTCTTGATTCAATATCTCCGGCGAGTATGTTTCCTTTGAGGTCAAGCTTCATTTTCTTATCTCCGTATTCAACATGGATATGTGGAGGATTATGATCAAAATAAAACATCCTTACAATAATTCCAAAAAAACTGCTAATTTCCGGCATAACATTCTTTTAATTTTAATACCCTACTAGTTATTGAATTAAAATAATTTGTTCATCAGCATAAATTTATAATAATTTAATTTCAGAAAATTATCAAGTTTACATAATTGCAAATTATGCGAACGGAAAGGAAGGAAGAAACAAAAACTCCCGACCGCGTCAAACGCAGTCGGGAGTAAAAGAATAAATAATTTGCCCTCAAGGTTCTCATGCTGCCGCTAAAGTCGTTGAAGAAGTATTGGGAAATATATAGTGCAATAAATCTTGACAAAAGTAAACATATAGGTTAACATATTATATGCTCAGGACGGTAATTTTTTATAAAACACCTGAAGGTAAATGTCCGATAAAAGATTTTTTAGATTCTTTGGACGGCAAGGTTGCGCAAAAGATTGTCTGGATGCTTAATTTATTAGAGGACTTAGACAGCGTTCCTTCTTTATATTTTAAGAAACTTACCGGCACAAGCGGCATATGGGAATGTAGAATAAAATACGGTTCCAATATTTACCGAATATTTTGTTTTATGTTTAAAAATAATGTAATTTTAACGCACGGGTTTATCAAGAAAACTCAAAAAACGCCTCAAAACGAAATAAAAAAGGCGGAAAAATATAAAGACGATTTTATAAAAAGGAGCGATTTAAATGAGTGATTTAAAAAAATACATAGCAGAAAGGAAAAAGACTGATATTTCTTTCCGTGAAGGATTCGACGAAGGCTACGAACAGTTTAAAATAGGAGCTATGATTCGTCAGATAAGGGAGTCCGCAGGATTAACGCAAGAAGAACTTGCCGATAAATTAAATACCAAAAAAACGGCGATTTCGAGGATAGAAAACCATGCCGAAGATATTAAGATTTCCACTCTGGAACGGGTAGCTTCCGCATTGGGGAAAAAATTAAAAATTAGCATAGCTTGATTGATGCCTGCTTTGCGTTTTCTTATTCGTAAACAGTTTATATATCCGTCTGACCGCTTCCTATTCTTATTTTGCGTCCTGCAAAACCGGTTCTATTTCAACGAAGCATTTTTTATTTTTCCTAATAAATAATCGTCAATATGCCCTCTTTTTTTTCTGCTCTGAATATCGGCGAATTTTAACTGTGCGGCTTTGATTTCATATAGATATTACGCTAATATTTAAATATTTTAATGTTAAATTATATCATAATGTTGACATAAAAAGAAATCCAAAATTTAAAAACAAAAACTCCCGACTGCGTCAAACGCAGTCGGGAGTAAAATACGAAACGGGCGTTTATAAAAGCTAATCTTTTTTATGCCAGCCGAAGTGAATAAAACCGACACCTTTAATTCACCTTTAATTTTTGTTAGTGACGACTTTTTTGAAATTCTGCTTAGAGTTGGATAAAAACGAATAATTTTTATGATATAATGTTTTAATGCATTAACGCAATTTTTATTTGAAATCTAAAAAAGTTATCTAATCTATATGCTTCGTTTCATCGATACGATTAAATTAACCGGCGGGCATTACAATCTTTTAGACGGACACAATAAGAGAATTAACGATACTATAAGTCATTTTTTCGGTTTTAATCCCGCAATAGACCTAAATTCGTTTTTGCCTGAGCCATGCGGATATAAATCGGGCGTCTATAAATGCAGGCTGATCTATTCGGACCGTATCGAAAATATTGAAATCACCCCTTATATTAAAAGAACAATCAAGAGGTTAAAGATAATCGATTTGGATTCTCCGGTTTTTTCTGCCGAATATAAACAGTTTAATTATGAGTTCAAATATCAGGACAGGACGCTTATAAATTCATTATTAACTAAAATTGACGGTTTGTCCGACGTGCTTTTCGTTAAAAACGGTTTATTAACCGACACCTCTTTTTCTAATATAATTTTGTTTGACGGAGAAAAATGGATTACGCCCGATACTTACCTTTTAAACGGGGTGAAAAGGCGCCATCTTTTAGAAAATAACGAAATAATAGAAAAAAAGGTTCCTATCGGCGACATTAGCCGGTTTCAAAAAATATCCCTGATAAACGCAATGCTTGAACCGGAAGATATTACCGTCGATGTTTGCAATGTAGTATTTTAAACCTATATGATTTTAGACTCTAATTTCATAGAAAAAATGAATTTCTACGGAATAAACGGAATTAAGTTTCTTTTTATCGTAGATTTCGAAATGAAGTTTCCCGTTATTATGGAATTAGCTGATACGGAAAAACATAATATAAAATATTTCATAGACGGCACAGGCGGTTTCAATGGATACAAGTATAATATGCTTGAGAAAAACAAATTAAAAATTCAAAAAAATCCTGTTAAATTTGAAGTTTACGAAAAAGCATTTAACAAAGTCGTTAAACATGAAAAAGCAGGCAATTCGTATCTCGTAAATTTAACCTTTAAAAATCCTGTTAAAATTAATTTGGATTTACCGGAAATATTTTATAAGAGCAGGTCTAAATATAAGCTGTATTTTAAAAATTCGTTTCAAGAATTTGTTTTATTTTCCCCCGAAACTTTTATCAACATAACCGGCGGAAAGATTTTTACTTATCCTATTAAAGGAACGATAGATGCCGGTATTCCTAATGCGAAAGAAATTTTAGCAAAAGATAAGAAAGAAAGAGCCGAACATTTAACCGTGGTGGATCTCATGAGAAACGATTTGAATACCGTATGCAAAGACGTAAGGGTCAACAGATTTTGTTTTATGGAAACTGTTAAAACAAATTTTGGCGAACTATTGCAGATGACTTCCGAGATTGAAGGCAAAATTAAACCTGAATTAAGCAAACGGTTCGGGGACATTCTTTGCGGCTTGCTTCCGGCAGGTTCCATTTGCGGAGCGCCCAAAAGAAAAACTCTGGAAATTATAAAGGAAACCGAACCGGAAGAAAGGGGCTACTATACCGGAGTATTCGGCATATACGACGGGGAAACTTTTAAAAGTTCGGTTATGATAAGGTTTTTAGAAAAAACGAAGGAAGGCTTTTTTTATAGAAGCGGCGGCGGTATTACGGTTTACAGCGACGTTAAAAAAGAATACGACGAAATGATTAAAAAAATTTATATTCCTATCGCATGAATAATGCCGATACCTTTTTTTTATTAATCTTATCTGTTATTTT
>JAJYWW010000127.1 GCA_021791295.1 bacterium
ATGTATTATTCCGTTAATCTCTTTAAGTTTAAACCTGTTTCTGTTTTCGCTCTTGCGGTTTATAAAATCGATTTTTAATTTAAAAAATTTTATCCGGAAATAAAATAAAACCAATAAAATCAGGATTAAAATTAAAATAATTCTCGTCGATACTACAAATAAAAATATATTCATAATTTTCTCACAACGCCGCAGTCATGTATTTCTTAAAATATTCTTCAAATTCTTCCTTTTTCTTTAAGCAAAAATCTAATCCGTTTATTCCGGTTTCGGTTCTTAATTTATCGTCTTCTATAAGTTTTAATATAAATTCTTTAATATTTTTTTCATCCGCTAAAATTAAAGCCTTATTTTCCGACATTTCCCCTGTTATATCCATAAAATTAATAGCATATTTACCCGTAACTACCGCCTTGCCGTATCCGGCGGGTTCAAGAATATTGTGTCCGCCGCTTTCATCCGCAAAAAGACTTTTGCCTACGTAAACAATATCGGAAACCGGATATATCTTATTTAATATGCCGTAACGTTTAATTATTAAAACATTATCGTCTTTTGAATTTAAAAAAACTTCTAAATCGGATTCTTTTTCCCCCGAACCGCAATAAACAGCCTTAAAACCTTCATCCGAAGCCTTTTTAAAAAGCATGTCGGCAATTTTAATATTTCTCGGAACTAAAATAAATTTTAAAAGTAAATTTTTTGGAAGTTTTTCGTCAAAAGCTATTTCTTTTAAAATTTTCAATATATATACAGATTCTTTTTTATGTATCGAAACGAAAGATATAATTTTAACGTCTAATTTAACATCCGAGTTTTTATCTTTATCAGGTTTTATAAATTTTTCAATTTTATTTATATTATTAACTTTATTAACGCCGGTACACGAGATGTATTTTAGGGACAGCGGCAAAACTTCAGATTTAACGTCTATTCCTGCTGAATTTAACGAAACGGCCGACGAAAGAAAAACATTATTCGGTATTTCGCTTTTACCGTCGACATTTATTTCCGCAATATTCATTTTTTTAAAATCGGAAACCGAAATGCCCGTAAAAATTAATTTAAGTTTTAAATTTGAATTAAACCCGAAATTTAAAAGCTCTTTTATTAATTTTTTAGAAACGGCGTGCTGAACGGATATAAAATAATCCGGTTTTACGGAGTTTATATATTTTTTAAAAACGGCTCTTACCGGCAAAAAAGGGTGAAAAAAATATAATATTTCGCCGTCGTTAAGGTTTTGAGCTACAGAAAGCGTCGAAAACGTTTTAAAACTTATAAAAAAAACCGGCGGCTCTGAGCCGTCGTTCTTTTCGGAAAATATCCGCCTGATTATATCAGCTATGTAAACGGCAATCTTAAACTCGCCAATAGATTCGGCATAAATCCATATTTTTTTTCGTTCTGCTTTTTTTATTCCTTCCGTTCCGTCAAACTCGGCCCCTTGCGAAGAAATATCTAAATCTAATCTATTCAGCGATTTAAAAAAATGTGAATTTAAGGAATAAAAACTTTTTAATTTAGAAAATATTTTCATCGGCGCCGACTTTTAGTTCGTCTATGCTTTTTGCGTCTTCTATCAACAGAATAGGAATTTCGTCTTCTACCGGATAGTAAACCCTGCAATTTTTGCATATAAGTATTTCTTTTTCCTCAATCTCTTTATAAATGAGATTGCCGAGGCATTTCGGACAGGCTAAAAATTCTTCCGCCATTTCCTTGACGTTCATAATCAATTTACTCCCGCACTTAATTTATGCCGGTTATTTTATAAGTAGTCCCAAAATTAGTATCTTCCAGAGTTACCCCTTTTTCTAAAAGCGATTTTCTTATCTCGTCAGCCGCGGCGTACTCTTTGCTCTTGCGCAATGCGTTCCGCCGTTCTATAAGTTTTTCAATCTCTTCACCGCTGACAGCGGCAGCCGGCGAAACTCCCGTTTTACCGTCTTCATAGTTTACCGGTGCAGAATTAGATTCTATAAATAACTTCGGGTCTTCGTTTAAAATTCCGAATATATCGGAAAGAGACCGCTTCATAAAAATCATAGCGGAATCTATAAAGGTTAAATCCGCCCTTTCGATAAAATTTTGCGCCATAGCGTCTTTTATAATCTTATTGGTTTTTCTGACGAGGTCGAATATAACCGATAAAGCTTTGGCGGTATTAAAATCGTCGCCCATAGAAGCATAGAATAGAGATATATACCTTTCGATATTTTCCGGATTTTTACCCTTAAC
Organism: bacterium; assembly: GCA_021791295.1. The sequence goes on from JAJYWW010000127.1 coordinate 2,242, forward strand.
TGCCGTTCCGTTATAGCCGTCTCCTTTAGAGACGCTATTTGCGGTTTCCCTATCCGTATATTTTTCTTTTGGGTCTTTTATTTCTATGCGTTTTTCGTCCGTCAATTTTTTAAATTCGTTATAAAGATTTACGGACTGATAAAGCCTGAGCAGGCTCTGTCTTGCGCTTTCTATTCCTTCGTAAGAAAAATCTATAAATGACCGGTAATGGGTAAACATAAAAAAAAGTCTCAACGCTTCCGGATGAAATTTTTCCAGTACGTCTCGTATGGTAATAAAGTTTTTAAGCGATTTCGACATTTTTTCGCTGTTTATGTTTACGAAACCGTTATGTATCCAGAAATTCACGAAATTTTTTCCGGTATAGCTTTCCGACTGGGCAATTTCGTTTTCATGATGAGGGAAAATAAGGTCGGAACCGCCACCGTGAATGTCTATGCTTTCGCCGAGAAACTTCATGCTCATGGCTGAACACTCTATATGCCAGCCCGGCCTTCCTTTGCCCCACGGGCTGTCCCAGCTCGGCTCTCCTTCTTTCGACTTTTTCCATAAAGCAAAATCCAAAAAGTTTTCTTTTTCTTCATTTACCGGAATTCTAGAACCGGCAATCAACTCGTCGATATTTTTATGGGAAAGCTTGCCGTAGTCTTTAAACGAATTAACCCTGAAAAATACGTCGCCGTTAATCTCATATGCGTTGCCTTTATCTATAAGTTTGGAAGCAACTTCTATCATTTCCGGAATTGTTTCGGTCGCCTTGGGTTCGTAAGAGGGGCTTAAAACGCTAAGCGTATTCATATCTTTATGATACTCGTCTATATATTTTGAAGAAACCGACTCCGTAGTCTTTTTTTCTTCGTTTGCTTTTTTTATAATTTTATCGTCAATATCGGTAAAATTTCTGACGTATATTACGTTATAACCGGCGCTTTTTAAAAAACGGTAAATTATGTCGAAAGTAATATATGCCCTTGCATGGCCGATATGAGACAGGTCGTAAGCAGTAATTCCGCACACGTACATCAAGACTTTATCTTCGTTTATCGGCTTAAACCGCTCTTTTGAAAGGGAAAGAGTATTAAAAATGTAAATATCCTGTTTTTTATTTTTTTTATCCATAATTTTATAAATCCTCGCAACTTCATATCATATCATATACGGAAGTTTTTTTTAACATATTTTTAACAAAAATTTAACCTAAACGTAACATTATTGTCATAATGCCGTAACATTAATTTGATATATTGTTAAATATAAAATATTTTAAGGAGAATATATTATGGAATTAAACCTGTGGAATAAAACGGCTTTTCAGCCTGAAAGACAGACAATAAATCCGGCGGCGGGAAACGGCGGTTTCGATATTAGAAATTTAAATCAAAATAACAAAGATATAAATAAAGACGTCAATAAAGATATAATTAAAATTAAAGAGAGAGCTATTTCAAAAGGCGAAAATGAAATTAAAGCGCTTTTAAATTCCGGATTTATAGTAAAAAACAGCGAAAATTTTTTATTAAATACATACGGTTTCATAGATAAAGACGTCAAAGACAATTTTAACGACCTGTTTTTAAAAAACAGTTTCGTCGAAGTTCAGGGAGCTTCATTCAGTTCTATGACTCCTTACGGAAGAAATATAACGGTTAAAAATATAATAATGTCGTCGGAAAAATTTAACGATATAAATTCGGCTAAATATGCGGGCAACTACGCCAAACTCGACCGGAAATTCAACGAAGAATATAAGCTGTCAAAATTTACGCTCGAAAATTATTTCGATTTAAAACAAAAAATTCCCTGTATAAAGCCCGATACCGCTATATACGCAAAAAACGCCGCCCCCGGAATAATAAACTTAACGGATAATGCCGCCGGAAAATCGAGCCAAATAAGATACTCTATAACCGAAACGCCTTCGGCGTACAAATTTAAAAAGGAATATGCCGGCGAAGGAGAAGAATTCGGCAAAAACCCCTCTCTCGGAAGATTAAAAGAATATAAAGACACTATAGACGGTTTTAAAAACTTAAAAGTTACGGTAAACGAAAAAAAAATTTTAGAAATAGAATCGATTCATAACTGGCAAAAAATTATGCATTATGTAAAAATAAGAGATATGGAATTTTTAAACGGATTAAAAGATTACGGAAAAGGAGAAATAGCGGGAAGGATAGAAATTCATCATATAAACCAGCTGCAGGACGACGGTAGGGAAAACGTGGACAATCTTATAGCGCTTAGCGAAGATAAGCACCGGCTTGCAGATACTTATAAAGTTTTAATCGATAAAAATACCGGATATTACAGGGAGAAATATTTTGAAAATACGTCGGGGCTCAGGAGTTTCAATAACGATTTCGAAGACAATCTCCATAGAGACGGCGGCAAAGACGGAAACGAAGACAAACTTATGATATATAACAAAGAAGTTATGCAAAAACTTTTAAACGACATAAGCAGATTAGATTTAAACGACAAAATAATGCTTAACGATATAAAACTTGATATAGAATCTAATACTTCCATGCGTTTAGCCATGCTCAGAGATACCGACGAAGATATGAAACTCCTTTTTATAGACCGCAAAACAGGCGAAGAATTAAGGCTTCTTGCTTTAAAAACGGCAGATGCGGCAGAAAAATCGGTATCAAAAACGGCTTTAATCAATTTCATAGGAGATCTTGCGACCAGTACCGTCAAACGTTAAAGCGAACTAAAAATAAAGAAACAAAAGAATAAAAAAATAGAGGTATAATTTATGAAAAAAAATAAAGAAGAAAATAATAAGGATTTTGAAAATCTTGCGAAACAAGTAGAAATATTCAAGGAATCTTTCGACGGTTATTTAAAACGTATGAACGCCTCCGATTATAATTATAATATCGCCGAAATAGAAAAAGAGGCTGAAAAAAAAATACAAACCGGCACCGCCATAAGAAACGAATCCGCCAGCGAATCAAGCATTATGCTTTTTGAAGTGCTTTTATCCAATTACTATCTGACGGTTATTCAGGCTCTAAAAAAACTTTCTAAACACGATAAACAAAGTTTACCGGCTTTAATAGAAACGTATGCCGATCTTTTCCGCGCCGCTCCCAAAACAAAATACAGGAATTATATAATTCCGCATCTTTTTAACTTATGCAGTTTTTTATATGAAATTAAAGAGGCGGAAACTTTGACTTTTTTTTATAATCTGCTTATATATGCGAGGGAAATTCCCGTTATAACAAACAATATAGAGGATAAACCGGAAGACACTGAAGACGACCCTTTCGCAGAATTTAGACTGGAAAGGTCGAAAAGAGACGAAGCCGCTTTTGACCCTAAACTTTTTGATAAAGCATTCGATAAGTTTTTTTTAATACTTTCAGGATGGAAAGAAAAAATTAACGGATACTATACTAAAGACGAAATCTGCTTTATGAACGGACTTTTTATTATGGACGAACTTGCCGACTGCGTCGATTTAAAAGCGGAAGAGAGAAACACCCGTAAATCCCCTGATAGAAAACCCACTGACGCAGTTAAATTAAACGGTATCGTCGGCGGCAATAACGGAGCGGCTCAAAAAGAGTTATTTCGCAAAATAGGAGATATACGCGGAGAAGAAAACGGCGAAAACTTTTCGGAATCTAACGGCGCTAAAAACATATACGGATATGTTTACGGAGAAAAAATGCAAAAGGAAATATATGAACTTTACGACAAAGCGCTGAGATATTTTCAGCGCGCTATGGCTTATAACCCCAATAACCCCCGATACCCTTACGAATATGCAAGATGCCTTAAAAATTCGGGCAAATCGGAGGAAGCCGAAATATTTTTCAAAAAAGCCTTCGATTTAAACTCTATATAAATATCAGGAGATTTTTCCGCTTATATACCATTAATTTTTATCGACAAGAAATAATATATACAGTTCTGCTTCGGAAATAAATTCAGCCGGATTTACTATTTCAAACGAGAATTCGTCAGAAGTTTTAAGTTTTTTAAAATCTTTTATATCGCCGGTAATTAAATAATCGGATTTTCCGTTTATAGCCGAAACGAGAACAGGAACGTCTTTATCTGCGGTATGTCCGGAATATTTTTTGATTTCCGTCTTAGAAGGCAGTTTAATAATTTCTAAATTGATTATGGGCAGATATTTTTCGTATGCCGGAATGGCGGAAGGCAGTTTCTTTTTCAGATTTCTTTCTATTTCTATAATATTATATTCGCCGGTTAATCCTGTAATCGAAGGCAGTTTCAGACTTAATAAGTCTAATATTATCCTTGGAGCGCCTTTATCGGATATAAGTCCGGATAATATAACATTGGAATCGAGAAAAACTCTCATATTTTATCGGTATAATTCTTTATAAAGTTTTTCTCTTTCCTCGCCGATGCCTTCCAATAATTCTTCAGGCGAAAACCCCGACTTTTTTATAATTTTTTTTATTTCCATTCTTGCTTCGTCCAATTCAAGTCTTTTTGGAGTAACGATAATGGCTTCGCCTAAAGGAATAATGGAAACGACCTGACCTTCCTCAAGATTCCCTGTTTCCCTTAGTTTTTTAGGTATAGTAAGCTGACCTCTGGATTTTATCTCTGCCGTAAATATAGACTTCTGCATTTTATTTATTTCAACCTCCGATAAAAGTATGATTTCATAATATCAGAAATCAGAAAATAATGCAATATTAATTCGGAAAATAAATTTCTATTGCAGAATAGGATTAATGATGTAAAATATGCTTTACAAATATCCCTAATAAATGTAAAATATATTTATCATATTTTCTAAATAAAACTATGCGTAATTAATTATATAATAATAGGGGGCGGTTATATTAGCGGGAATATCGATTTAAACACTTTTCTTTCTATTCAACAAGAAAGGCTCCTTAGCCTGCCTTCTTACAGGCGCTATATATACGGCGCCGTAGATACGGCTTTGTCTCAAAGGTTAATCGGCATTCTCGGGTCAAGGGGGGTAGGGAAGACTACTCTAATGCTTCAAATTATTAAGGAAAAATTCGGGATATCCGATAAGGCATTGTACATCAGCATCGACCATCCATATTTTGAGGCTAATCCTTTATACGAATTTGCGGAATATTTTTCCAAATATGGCGGAGAGCTTCTATGCATAGACGAAGTCCACAAATACCCAGACTGGTCAAGCCACATAAAAGCTATATACGACGATATTCCTAATCTTAAAATAATATTTTCGGGATCGTCAATTCTCCAAATGTCTAAACAGAAAGGGGATTTAAGCCGCAGAGCAATTATTTATCAACTTGGCGGGCTTTCTTTTCGTGAATATCTAAATATTGCGCATGGGTTTGCTTTTAATGCTTACGGTCTTGAAGAGATACTTAAAGACCATATTTCCATCGCATCCAAAATAATCGTGAATATTAAGGATATTAAAATTCTTCCTCTGTTTAAAGAATACTTAGACATAGGATATTATCCTTTTGTTTTAGAAGGAAAAGAGTTTTATCGGCAGAAGCTGACCGAAATTCTTAACCATACTCTTGAAACCGACCTTCCTTTTACCGCCGCTATTGCAATAAGACAGATTTCAAAACTAAAAAAACTTCTCTACCTTTTAGCTAAAAGCGTCCCTTTTATTCCCGATATTACAGAACTTGCAAGAAGCACGGACATTTCGAGGCCGACGATTTACGATTACCTCGAAAAACTTAAAGATGCCAGAGTTTTGCTTTTATTGCAAAAAGTCGGAAGGGGTTATGAAAATCTTTCGAAACCCGATAAATTATACCTTGAAAATACTAATCTGATGGGCGCTTTGTCTTTAACTCCCGATAAAGGAACGATGAGGGAAACATTTTTTGCCAATCAGATTATAAATGCGTATGCCGATAACCGCTTTTCCGCTAACGAACTTATCGCTATTCCTAATAATGGCGATTTTCTGATTAAAGGCAGATGGACATTTGAAGTGGGCGGTAAAAACAAAAAGGAAAAGCAGATTTCGGGAATTCCCGATAGTTACATTCTTGCAGACGAAATAACAATAGGTTCGGATAAAAGAATCCCGCTATGGCTCATGGGATTTTTATATTAGAATAAATATACCTTATCTTGTGCGCATAGGCAGGCGCATCAGGCGAAACTGATAAATTTAAGCTCGGTCATTTCCTCGAGGGCATATTTTACGCCTTCCCTTCCTATGCCTGACTCTTTTACGCCGCCGTAAGGCTGATGGTCGGCTCTCGCAGTGGGAATGTCGTTAATTAAAACGCCGCCGGTGTCGATATGTTTTATGAAATAAAGGGCATTTTTAATATCGTTGGTATATATGCCGGCCTGAAGTCCGTAAATCGAGTCGTTTACCATACGGACGGCATCCTGAATATCTTTAAAAGGAACCGTGGAAACTATAGGCGCAAAAACTTCGAGGCACGATATTTTCATCTTTTCGGTAACGCCGGAAAATATGGTAGGGTTCATTATGTTTCCGTTAAAGTTGCCGCCGAGTTCTATTTTTGCTCCTTCTTTGACGGCTTCTTCCACCCAGCCGATAATTCTCTGTTTGGATTCGGAACTTATAACCGGACCTATGTCGGTAGATTCGTCCAGCGGGTCGCCGATTTTTAACTTTTTGGTTTCTTTAATAAAATGCTCTAAGAACTCCCTTTCTATATCCTGATGCACGTAAATCCTTTGAAGCGAGATACAGACCTGTCCCGAATTATAAAAAGCGCCGATTACGGCTTTTCTTGCGGCTTCTATAATATTGGCGGTTTTATCTACTATAAGAGCGGAATTGCTTCCAAGCTCCATGGTATATTTTTTAAGTCCGCCTTTAGCCATTATTTCCCTGCCGACCTTCGGGCTTCCCGTAAAACTTATCATGCGGATTTTTTCGTTAGCTACGATAGCTTCTCCGGTGTCTTTATCGCCGTAAAGCAGGTTCAGCGCATGTTCCGGCAGACCGGCTTCCAGCATAGCCTGAACAACAAAATATGCGGCAATAGAACCGTTTATAGACGGCTTGAACACGACGCTGTTTCCGGCGGCTATAGCCGGAGCTATTTTATGGGCGGGAAGATTGACCGGAAAATTAAACGGCGTAATAGCGCCTATAATACCGACCGGAACCCTTAAATAAAAAGACAGCCTGTCTTCAAATCCCTTAACCACGTCCATAGGTACGGTTTCGCCGTGAATTCTTTTTGCTTCTTCGGCGGCGTATTTAAAAATGTTGACTACCCTTTGAGTTTCTATAAGGGAATATTTATAAGCCTTTCCTACTTCCAAAGAAATATAATGCGCAATCTCTTTAGCGTTGCGTTTCAAAACTTCCCCTGTCTTTTCCAATATCTCGAATCTTTCGTATGTATGAAGGCTTCTCATTTTGTGAAACCCTTTTTCTGCGGAAGATACCGCCGCTTCCACGTCCGACCTGTCTGGTTTGCTCAATAGCGCGACAGTTTCGCCGTTAAAAGGGTTAATAACTTCATAAGTTTCTTTTTTTTCAATCCATTTGCCGTTTATATAAAGATGATAATTTTTTAACATGATATTTAATGTTCCTTCTTATGATTATTTTATTTGGTTGATTTTAATTTTAACGCGATTAAAATTCGATTTAAATTTAGATGTCAATAATTATAACATAAGTATATTAAATTATAAAGATGCGGCAATCCTTTTTCCTCCACACTATATTCGAAAAATTTGTTATAATAATATAAATGAACATTAACGATAACGATAATATCAAGAAAGCGGTAGTACTTTTTAGCGGCGGTTTAGATTCGACTACCGCTCTTAAAATTGCCTTAGACGAAGGATTTGAACCTGTTCCGGTTACTTTTTTTTATAACCAGAGACACGTAACAGAAATAGAACACGCCAAAAATATAATAAATTTTTTCGGTTTAAAAAAGCATATTATAGTAAATCTTGATTTTAGCGGTATCAAAGGTTCCGCTTTAACCGACGAAAATATCAGCGTACCTAAAAATAGAATAAAAACGGAAAGAACTTGCGATACGGAAGAAACCGACGAAAAAAACGATATTCCCGCAACTTACGTTCCCGCAAGAAATACTATTTTTTTGTCTTATGCCCTTGCCGTAGCGGAAGTCGAAAAGGCGTCGGATATTTTTATCGGAGCTAATTATATAGACTACAGCGGGTATCCGGACTGCAGGCCGGAATATTTAGCTTCGTTTGAAAACATGGCTAATTTAGCGACTAAAGCCGGCGTAACAGGCGAGATAAGTTTTAAAATAAACGCGCCGCTTTTGAAGTTAACCAAAAAAGACATTATCTTAAAAGCCGTCGAGATAGGAGCGCCGCTTAATCTTACCCACAGTTGTTACGACCCTATAGACGGTCTGGCATGCGGAGTTTGCGATTCCTGCATTTTAAGAAAGCGCGGATTTGAAGAAGCCGGAATTAACGACCCGACGCAATACTTCAATCCCAAACTTAAACTAATTCCGTAACTTCTTTTACGTTAAAAACCATAACCGACCTTGCCCAGTCGAAATGAGATTTGACTTTATCGAAATTTGCGCCTTCTCCTTCAAATTTAGCTTTGCCTTTTAGCAAAAAACCGGCGCCGCCTCCCTGAAGACCGGCAACGTCTTTTGAAGCTAAAATCATCTGCACTTCGCTTCCAGCTTCTACGTTTCTCTGTGTTTTATTCAAATGTCCGGCCGGTATTAAAAGCGTATCGTTCTGAAGAGGTTCTATATAGCTGTTCCATGTGGCGGCAAGATGTATTCCGTCGGTTCCGTGCGTTGCGAACGTCGCAGGTCCTTCATGCTTCAAAATTTCAATTATTTTTTCGTTTAGCATAGTCTTGTTTCTCCTTTTTGAATTTATTTATTTAATTTTTTATTTTGTTATTATACCACCGTTGATATATTTTTTAAATTTTTAAGATTATCTTTATACTATATTCTGATATTATATGCTAAAGTTTAGCTATAGCTTTAGCTAAATTAAACAATAACTCCCTGAGTTTTTCGCGCGTTTTGCTTATCTCGCCGATTAAAGGCTCCGCTTCTTCATATTTTCCTTTGAGAGTTAAAGCAAGATTTTTATATGCAAGTTCATGAAGTTTTTTGTGAACGCCTCCTATCTGTTTATACTCTTTAATGCGTCCGTATTTAACTCCCGTTCCGTAATACCATATGCCGAGAGGACATTCTTTCCAGTTTTTTACTTTATTCTTATTTATAGATATATCCGCTCCTTTGTTAAGTTCCAAAACTTTGTTAATCCAGTCGTTATGCTGGGTATATGCGAGGGCTACCGGAAAATCTTCTATATTAAGCGTTATATCTTTCCACTGAACGAGATCGTCGGGCAGTTCATATTTTTGCGTCCAATCTATTACTTTCTCGGCGGGAATAGGCCTGCCCGTATAATACCCCTGTATATTGGAACATCCCAGCATATTTAATATTATGCAGTGGTCGGCCGTTTCCGCTCCTTCGGCTATTACTTCCCTGCCGAATATGCGGGCAAGGCTTATTATGCTTTCTATAATCAGGGTATCTTCGGCATTTTCAAGCATATTTTTCACGAAAGAAATATCTATTTTAATAACTTTTACGTTAAGTTCTTTAAAATACAGAAGCGACGAATAACCGCTCCCGAAATCGTCCATAGAAAAAGTAATGCCCGATTCCGCACTTTTTTTGATTACCTCCTTAACGTGCGCAATATTTTCTAACGCCGCCGTTTCGGTTATCTCCAATTGAATAAGCTCCGGTTTTACCGAAGGATATTTTTTTAAAACTTTTCTAAGTTTGTCTAAAAAATCGTATTTTTGAAGCTGTTTAGCAGAAACGTTAATAGAGACCTGCCATTCGTTGCCTGATTCAGCCCATATGCTTACCTGCTTAACCGTTTCCTCCATAACGTAATCGCCGATATCGACGATAGTTTCCGAAGTTTCGGCTACCGGTATAAATTCTGCCGGCGAAATAACGCTGCCTTTATCGTCTATCCATCTTATCAGAGATTCAAAACCGAATATTTTACCGGTTTTTAAATTTACCTTAGGCTGATAATACATAACGAATTCTTTTGCCTTAAGGGCTTTTTCTATATTGCGCAGTTTATGGTAATATTCGACCATTCCAAGCTCTTCGTCGCTGCTGAAAAAATTAACCATATTTTTTCCCATAGCTTTCGACTTATACATCGCCTGTCCGGCCATTCTTATCAAAGTATCGGGATCGGCTTTTTTGGAATTTAAATCTGCCGCTTTAGTAACGCCTACGCTTGCTTTTAAGTCTATTTTTAAGCCGTCCGAAACATAAGGAAGGTTAATTTCTTTAAGTACGTCTTTTGCTATAGCGGAAATATCTTCGCCGGAATCTTTATAAAACAAAGCAATGCCGAATTCGTCGCCTCCAAGTCTTGAAACGTAAAAAGAATCTTTATTATATCTGCTTTTTGCAAATTTCAAAAGCCTGTCGGCGATAACCTTTAAAATCTCGTCACCCGTCGTCGTTCCGTAAAAATCGTTAACCGCTTTAAGGTCGTCCAGGTCTAAAATAATTACGGCGACGTTGCCGCCGAAGCGGCGGCCTTTTTCTATCTGCTTATTAATCTCTACCTCAAACGTTTCGAAGTTGGGAAGGTCGGTAAGCGCATCGTATTTCGCGGCATGCCCTACTTTTTTCTCCGCGTATTTCTTAAACTTCTCGAATTTATTTTCTATAGCGCGCAGATGTATTTTATCTATAGCGCTTTCCATTAATTTTACAATTCTTTCAAGAAGATTTACGGTATCTTGATTGAATAAACCTATTTTGTCGGATACTGCTGCAAGGACGGCGTAAATTTTGCCGTCTTTAAATACCGGAAGAGTAGCCGCCGAAAGCCATTTGTATTTTTTTAAAAAATCGGCAAAAGGTTTCATTAAAGGATCTTTAAGATGATCGTTGTTATATAATATTTTCTCTAATCTCCAAGTCCTTGCCGCTAAAGTCTGATTTTCCGGAGTATCTTTAATGCTGATTTTTATATGTTTTAAAGCATCTATGCCGGGACCGTAAGCGGCAAAATATTTAAAAAGCATATTCCTGCCGGGAGAACCGATCCATACGGCGCTGAAAAGTCCGCATTCCACCACCGCCTTTGAAACGTTATCGAAAAGCTCACGTTCTGTTTCCGCATAATAAATAGCTTCGGAAGCATCGGCAAGCGCTTTGTAAAAAGATTTAAGAATTACTAATTTATCCTGCTCATAAGAGCTTTTGCGAATCATAAACGGAGCCTTTATTTTTATTAATTTATTTAAATTTTACATTACTTTTATATTAAATTCTACCGCATAAAACGGAATAAGAACAGAAGCCGCATATTTTTTTTATATCGGATTCTTTTTTAACTAAGTCGAAATATTCCGAATTTATTATATCTTCTATGAGCATACCGATAAATTTTGCATACGCGTTTAAAAGATTAGCGTCCTTTAAATCTACCGAACGTTCTTCGTTTTTTTTAATCCCCCATAATTTAGCGGCAATATTGAAATGTCCGACGCCTTTGCGGGCGGAATAAAGAATTATATAAAGCGGCAGTTGTACGGATTTAACCCTTTTCAGCCATTCGTCCCTGTTTTCAGCCGCAGGTATAAAATTTTTATCCGGACAGGTCAGCGACGCTCCGGTTTTATAATCTATAATAGAGTGTTCGCCGAATTTTTCTATAATTAAATCGGCTCTGCCCGTAAGTTTTATTTCTTTTTCGCCGCCGTCCGCCAGTTTTACCT
>JAJYWW010000134.1:0-10624 GCA_021791295.1 bacterium
GCAATGACGCAGGAAATAATGGGGTCCGATTTATTTATTAACTCCCGACTGCATTTGATGAAATATTAACCCTTATTTCCCTGTCCCTCCCTGCTTTTTCCTGAATTTTAACAAAAACGTAACAAAAATTTAACATAATTGAAATATAAATTTCATAATCCTGCAACTAAATTTATGATATAAATAAAAACTCGCACTTTAATGTAAATTATAATTATTTATAATAGATTATAAAAAATTAAATTAAAGGGGGAGGCAGGGTTTTTATGGATGGGAGAAAACAGCGCAGGAAAAGAAAAACTAAATTAAAACGGGGTAAGGGAAAAATCAGTTTTCAGGAGTTTATAGACGGGATAAACGGCGTCCTGAACCGGAGAAAAGAAATGGAAGATTTGTTCGGCAGGGTTTTGATTTTAAATTCGGAAAGCGTCTTAACCGAAATGGAGATAAAGAGAAAAAATAACGAAATCCTGCAGGCGCGTATGCGGGCAAAGGCGGAAGAAAATAATGCCGGAAGTGGAGCGGATAAAATAAACGCAGAGTTATAAAATGGAAAAAACTGAAAAATAGTTGAAAAGAAGATAGATACACGATATAATGTGTATAATGAGGTGTAAAAATGAGAACCAATATCGTACTCAACGATTTGCTTGTCGAAGAAGCTATGAAGCTGGCAAATGTAAAGACCAAAAAAGAGTTAGTCAATTTAGCTTTAAAGGAATTTGTAGAAAATTACAAGAGGAAGAATCTTACCGAATTAAAAGGAAAGATTAAATTTGCGGAAGGATACGATTATAAGTCTATGAGGGAAGGCAGGCGGGTAAAATAAATTGATTTTGATAGATACTTCGGTTCTGATAAATTATTTTAAGGGCGTAAATAATCCGAAAACCAAAAAATTTGAAGAAATATTAGAAACCGGAACGCCTTTCGGGATAAATAATCTTATATATCAGGAAGTATTGCAGGGCGCATCTGCCGAGAAAGAATTTAATCTGTTAAACGGGTACCTGAGCAGTCAAAAGTTTTATGAATTGCGTTACGGAACTAAGTCGTACGAGAATGCGGCAAAGATGTATTATCTATGCCGAAAAAAAGGAATTACGCCGAGAAGCACTATTGATTTGCTGATTGCAGAAACGGCGATTGAAAATAATTTATTTTTACTGCACGACGATAAGGATTATTCCGAAATCGCATCGGTAGTTGAAGGCCTAAAAGAATATTAGGCGCATTTAAAAATAAAGGTGCCGGCAAGTAAATAAAGGTGTCAGACGATGAAACAAAACTTATATGGGAGGGTCGGTTTTCCAAGAAGATAAAACTGTCTTCCGATTTGCAGAATATAGCGCGGCGCAAGCTAAGAATGGTTGCGGCTGCGACGATGCTTCAAACTTTAAGAGTTCCGCCGAATAATAAACTCGAATCGTTAAAAGGCGATAGAGAAGGGCAGTGGAGCATCAGGATAAACGACAAATGGCGTATTTGTTTTCAATGGAAAGATTCCAACGCTTACGAAGTGGAAATAACGGACTATCATTAACGTAAAAGGTAAAAAATATGAAAAAATTAAAAAATATTCATCCCGGCGAGGTTCTGACAATGGAGTTCTTAAAGCCTATGGGTATATCGGCATATATGCTGTCGAAACAAACCGGTCTTTCGCAAACCAGATTAAGCCAGATAATTGCAGGAAAAAGAAGCATTACCGCCGAAACGGCGTTAAAACTCGGGAAATTTTTCAACGTTCCGGCTGAATTCTGGATGAATTTACAGAACCTGTACGATATTGAAGAAAGCCTGAAATTACATAATGAAGAACTAAAATTAATTACCCCTTATTATAATCTTAATAATAAAGTTGCTTAAAATGAAGGTGTCAGCAACTGTTTTATTTGACGCGTAAAATATTTCCGATTTATTTTACTCTTTATCCCGTCTTCGCCTGAGTTTTCCTAAATTTTAACAAAAAGTAATAAAAATTTAACATAATAGCGATTAAACGAAAAAATAACTGAAAAGAACATAGATGCACGATATAATGTGTATAGTTAGATGTAAAAATGAGAACTAATATCGTGCTTAAGCAAAAACAATAGTTTTGTTGCCCGATTGTATTATTCTGTCTTCAACGAAAAATTTTACCGCCCTTGCCAAGACCATTCTTTCGATAATTTTCCCTTTCTTTTTAAGTCCTTCTGCATCGTCTTCGTGATTAATCCTTATGACGTCTTGTTCTATTATGGGTCCGTCGTCTAATTTTTCATTAACGAAATGGGCGGTCGCCCCGATTATTTTGACCCCTTTTTCATATGCCTGAAGATAAGGTTTGGCTCCGGGAAACGACGGCAGAAAAGAATGATGAATGTTTATTATCTTTTTGTTGAATGAATCAATGAAATTCGCCGATAAAACCCTCATATATTTTGCAAGTATAATAAAATCGATATCGTATTTTGCCATTTCGTTTAAAATAAATCGTTCCTGCATATGTCTAATGCTTACTTCGTCGTTATTTAAGCCGTTAAAATCTGACGGAATATATATAAACGGCACATTATAAAAATTTGCGACGGACGACAGAACTTTGTGGTTTGAAAATATACAGCAGATATTTAAAAAAATATCGCCTGAACTTGTCTGCCACAATAATTCATAAAGACAATGGTCTTCTTTTGAAACGAAAATTGCCGAATTTTTTTTAACAAAAGCATCATTTAATTCATATTCCATGCCGAATATATTCCTAAGTTCGTTTAATTTTATTTTTATATTCGCAAGATTTTTTTCGGCAAAAATATTATCCAGTTCAAAGACGATTCTCATATAAAAATGGGGATTTGAAACAGATTTGGCGGAATGCTGGTTTGATTCTACTATATTAGCGTCGTTTTCAAAAAGGACTTTTGAAACTGCGGCTACTATTCCTTTTTTATCGGGACAAGAAAAGATTAAAACTAATTTTCTATTCATAGTATTATTTTCTAATTTTAAGATACATAAAGAGTTTTAGTTATCTTTATCGTGTTGCTTCCGCCTGCATTATCCCTGAAGTCAGCTTTTTTTGCCGATCAGCATAACTTTGTCGCCCGTCTGTGCCGCAAAAGTTTTTTCCGGATTTATCATAACCTGTTCATTTCTCTTTATTCCGACTGCAATTTCGTCTTTATTTTCTTTAAAAAATTTTATAACTTCTAAAAATTCTTTATTTTCTAAATTTCTTGGCAAATCTTTTTCTATAAGTCCTTCTTTAAAATTTTCGTCTAAAAGCTGATTAAAAAATTTAGAAGCGCCTTTAAACTCTATGGATTTAACAAGCACCCTGCTTGAAAACGAACCGGAGGAAAATACCTCATTGATACCTATTTCTTTAAAAGCTCTTTCAGTTTCTTTTTTAAAAATTAAAGCGATTATGTAAGTATTTTTATATTGCGTCCTTACGTTTATACCTGCTATTAAAGAGTTTGCATCGTCTTCGTCTGAAATAATGCACAGCTTGGCTTTGTCGACGTGGGCTTTTGCAACCGTTTTTTCGTCCGTGATATCGCCTTTTATAAATATTAATTTACCGCTGTTTTCCGGCGATTTTTCGATATTTGCCACAAGAGTGACGTTGTCTTTTGTTTCCATAATATCTTTCAAAGAAGATTTTATTAAACTGCTGTAACCTAATATAACGATGTGTTCCTTAAAAATATGGCTTTCCATTGTTCCAAATATCCTCCCTATTTTAAATTCAAACATAATAGAAGATACCGTCGCTAAAAAAAGACCTAAAATTCCTATCCCCAGAATCATTAAACCCATAGCGATTATTCTTCCTATATTGTTTGTCGGCGTGATGTCGCCGTAGCCTACGGTAGTAGCGGTGGTAACCGCCCAGTAAAACGATTTAAAAAAAGATATTTTTTCGTAGCGGCTGAATAAGTAAGAGAAAATTAAAAGTATTACTATAAGAAAAACAAAAATTCTTATTAAATCGGATTTATGCTGATTCGTTAATATTTTTAACTTACGAAAAAAAATTAATATTACGTTAAACATTTCGATTTAGTTATATATGTTTTTGTTTTTTTAAAGATATTATAGCATAAATAATTGTATAATTATATTATCATTAACAATTTAGCTTTGCGTGCATGTATAAAACGAAATAACTATTAAAGTAATAATGGAGATAAGTCTTAATGATTACGATGATTACGTCAACGGAATTAAAACAAAAAATAAGATCGAAATATGCGCTGTTAAAAGACGACCTTCTTAATTACGATTCGTTTCATACCGCCAAGGAAATTTCTTTCTTTTACGATTCCATAATTGTCGAAGCTTTTTCACTTATTAAAGGAAGAGACGGTTATTGTGTAGTGGCAGGGGGCAGTTACTCAAATTTAGAATTGTGCCCTTATTCGGATATAGATATAATGATTTTGACGGAAAAAGGATTAAGCGGAGAGGATTCCGCAAGGGATCTGAAGGATTTTTTTTATTTATTTTGGGATGCAGGAGTAGATCTTGCGCAAAGCGTAATGACCTGCGCCGAAGCCGCAGAACTTATGAGCAGCGATTTGAATACTTATACGTCTTTTATAAATGCAAGATATATTGCAGGCAGCAAACCTTTATTCGATAAATTTACATCGGACTTTAAAAAGATAGACGCAAAATTAATTTTTTTAAAAGAAATAATGAAGAGCTTAAGAAAAAGGCGGCTTATCAATGTTATGACCGACAACGACATTTTTCTTCTTGAACCGGATGTTAAAGAGGCTATAGGAGGTTTGAGGGATTATTCTTATTGCGGATGGATATATTATCTTGGCGTTAAGGATATATTTCCTAATCCGGACGTAGGCGGAGAAATCCTCGTCGAATATCAAAATAAATTTAAAAAGGCCGAAGAAACGGTAATTGCCGCTCTGAAAGCAAACAAAGCCGACACTTCTTTAAAAAAAGAGGATATAGCGGATCTTTATGAAGGGAAAAAATTTATTTTAAAAACGCGCATTATGATGCATCTGCTTGCCGGGAAAAAAAACGACAGGCTTACTTTCGACGTTCAGGAGAATATAGCAAATGCATTTTATTATAGAGACGGCAAATTTTTAAATAAAATAGAGTATTTTATGCACGACTATTATTTAAATGCGAAAAACATACATAATATTTCCAAATTAATTATAAATATTCTGATAGAACCGAAGATTTTAATAAGTAAATATAAGGAGAAAAAGCAAAAAGAAATAATCATAGAAAATAATTTTTTTTTAAATAACGGTTTGATCGCGGTAAAAAACAAAGAACTATTTTTATCCGAATATAGGAATATTTTTAATTTATTAAATTTGTATCAAACATCAGGCTACAGATTAAACGCGGAATCAGTTAATCTGTTAAGAATCAGCGGAATCAAATATGCCGCAAAAATTAAAAAAGGTAATTTTTCAAAGGATTTTTTTATAAATTTATTAAAGAATAAAAAAAGAGTATATCAAACGCTGCTGTTAATGCATGAAACTAAAATACTCGTCGCTTTAATTCCGGAGTTTGAAAAAATAGATTCTCTCTCTACTAACGACGTTTATCACGTATATACGGTCGATGCCCATTCTTTAAACGGTATATTTTATCTCGAAAATATGGCAAATTTTAAAATAAATAACGAACTTAAAGAAATATTTGAGGATTTAAGTCCGGAAGATATGCTTATTTTAAATTTTTCGCTTCTTCTTCACGATATCGGCAAAGGATATTCCGCGCATCACGAGTCTATAGGCTCTAAAATAGCGGTCAAAATTGCAAAAAGAATAGGTTTTAATTCAAATGTTTCCGATGCGGTTGAATTTTTAATTTTAAATCATTTCGTTCTTCCCCTTACTTCCGAAAGAAGGGATATTCATGATCCGACTACCATTAAATACGTTGCCGGTATAGTTAAAGACATAGAGCGGTTAAAACTTCTTTTTATAATTAGCATCTGCGATTCTATGGCGGTTTCTAAAACAAGGTTTAATTCATGGAGGAAGATGCTGCTGGTGGAACTTTACGAAAGAACCTTGTCGTATTTAAAAAACACTGAAGGATATTTTAAAGACGACGGTTACTATATAAACAGGGTATATGAATACGCAGAGACGCTTAGAGGTAAAAACGGATATAAATTTCTTGAAAATATTAAGGATTTAAAAGAATTTATATCGGATTTTATTAATAAATTTTATTCCCCAGGCAAGTACTTGGCAAAAGAAAGCAAAGAAAATATTTTACTGCATTTAAAATTGTTTTCTAAAATAACCGAGTCTCATAGATTTAATTTTGTCGCAAAAATGCACGAAACGGAAGATTATTATGAAATAGTAATTTGCGGAGAAGACAGCAAAGCAATATTTTCGGATATTACCGGAGTTTTATCCTATTTCGATTTTAATATATTGAGCGCTGATATAAACACAAGAAAAGACGGTAAATTCGTGGATACTTTTTTTGTAAACCATATATACAAAAAAGTCGACGGAGATATCGACTGGCATAAACTACGAAAGACTTTCTTTAACGTTTTTAACGGAACGGAAAAATTGGAGGAAAAGTTAAAAAATAAAAGAAAAAACGAAAGTTTATATGCAAAGAGCGGACCAAGAGTTATAACTTCCGTTGAAATTTACAATAATATTAGCGAAGAATTTACCGTAATAGAAATACAGGCTTTGGACAGGAAAGGACTTTTGCACGATATAGGAAAAATTTTTAATTCATTTAACATCGACATTTTTGTTTCTAAAATTACGACGCAGGGGAATAAAGCATATGATACGTTTTACGTTAAAAATTATCAAGGAGGCAAAATAAGGAATTTGCTTTTAATGAAAAAAATAAAACAAACCGTTAAAGATATGCTTTAAAATGACCGCCATTTAATTCGATGCCATTTAATTTGCTTGACTAAAAGTATTATGTTGTGATAAAAATATTAATTATGACGGATACACAACCAAAAACAAAAACATTTGCGGAAATTTATGAATCGCAGGGACATTATGTAGAAGCATTGAATATTTATATAGACCTGCTAAAAGAAAATCCTTTTGACGAAGAATCTTTGGACAACATAAAAAGACTTCAAAACTTAATTAAAACAGATAAAGAAAACAATAATAAAAAACGTCAAAACGTGATATCTGCTTTAGAAAATTTTCTGCAGAAAACTTACGCCTACAAAAAAAGTTCCTTCCTGCTCTGAGTAAATATAAAAGTAAATAAATAGAATATAAAATAATCATAAGCCATGCTTAATTTGCCGGAACTTGCTTCAAACATAACAGAAAAAAAAGCGTCGGGAATTTTAATTAAAAAGCCGGCAAATATCTTTTTTATCTCTAATTTTTCCGGCAGCGGATATTTGTATTTTTCGGTTTCCGGAGAAATTATTCTTTATACCGATGCAAGATATTCCGAAAGAGCTGCTAACGAGTGCTTTAAAAACGTTAAGATAATCAAAATAAAAGAAATATTCAAGGATATAGCTTCAGATATATTGCAAAGGGCGGGCTTAAGCGGTTTTTCTTCCATACTGTTTGAATCCGATTATATTACTTATGACGAATATATATCTTTTGCTAAAGAATTGGGGAATAAGTTTAATTTTATTCCCGCAGGCGGTTTTTTATCGAAAATTAGATCCGTCAAAGATAAAAAAGAATTAGACTATATAATGCAGGCAGTTTCCGTATCCGAAAAAGCCGTTATCGACATGCTTAAGAAAATTGTTTACAATAAAGAATCAGCCGGCATTTCAGAGAAAAAAGCTTCTTTAATTTATAAAAAAAATCTTTTAGATTTTTATTCAGCGGAATCTTTTGAAACGATAGTGCTCTCCGGCGGTAATTCAAGTATTCCGCACGGTTTGCCTTCCGCGGATAAAATTATTTCAAAGCGCGGCGTTTTATTATGCGACTTTGGAGCGGAAATTAACGGATATAAGAGCGATGAGACGTTTACGGTTCATCTCGGAAAACCGGACAAGAAATTTTTAGACGTTTACGACACGGTTTATACGGCGCAGCAGAAGGCTATTTCAAAAATAAAGCCGGGCGTAAAATTCGGCAGTTTAGACAAAACGGTACGCGACTATATAGAAAAACGAGGTTACGGAAAATATTTTACCCATTCTTTGGGACACGGCGTAGGATTAGATATACACGAATATCCGTACGTGGGCAAAAAAAACTTAGATACGATTAAGGAAGGAATGGTATTTACAGTGGAGCCGGGCGTTTATTTGGAGGGCGAATTCGGCGTCAGAATTGAAGATATGTGCTATGTAGAACGGGAAGGAGCAAGGATTATAACAGGTATTAAAAAAGATAAATGCGGTATAGAAGGTTTGCTGTAGATTTAAAATTAATGTCAAATTTAATAGTTGATTTTTATTTCGCTTTGTTTTAAATTAATTAATGCGCTAAAAAGCAAAAATAACATGCAAAAATAAATAATAAATATTGGTATATTAAAATTAAGATATTACATCATATAACTATAACGGAGGTTTTACCAAGTGTATTCTACTACGGATTTTAAAAAAGGGCTTAAGATAGAAATGGATAAGGAACCATATGAAATAATAGATTTTCAGCATGTGAAGCCCGGCAAAGGCGGAGCGTTCGTCAGGACAAAGCTGAAGAGCCTTATTTCGGGAAAAGTAATCGACAGAACTTTAAGGGCGGGAGAAAAAGTTGAAACGCCTAATATAGAAGAAAAAAATATGCAGTATCTTTACAACGAAGGTGACGATTTTATTTTTATGGACAACGAAACGTATGACCAGGTTCATATAGACAAAGAAGCCTGCGCCGAAAGCGCCGGATTTTTACTTGAAAATATAAACGTTAAAGTGCTGTATTATAACGGCAAACCGATAAATATAGAAACGCCTAATTTTATAGACGTTAAAATAACTCAAACAGAACCCGGACTTAGAGGCGACACCGTTTCAGGCGCCACCAAACCGGCAACTTTAGAAACTGGATTGGTTATAAACGTGCCGTTATTTTTGAACGAAGGCGATTTAATAAAAGTGGATACCAGGACTAAGTCTTATATAGAAAGAATAAACGCCAAACAGTAAAATATCGGCTGACATATTTTAATTCTATGGAAATATATCGTCTTGCAGGGTTAAAGGAGAAAATATGAATATAAAAGACATTAAAGATTTGGTAAAATTCATTAAATCGAACAAAATTAAAGAATTTTACTATAAAAAAGGCGACGAAGAGTTTAAAGTCACCCTTGATTCCGATGAATTTTATAAAGGCGGACGCAGAAATGCATTAATTGAAAAAAAAGAAGAGCGCGGCGCTCAAATTTCCGATTACGAACAAGCCGAACTTGTCAATTTTGCTATAAGCAGGGCTAATATAGCGGCGGAAACCGATGCAGCAGCGGCTAAAGCTAAAAATGAACGTCTTAAAGAGATAGTTTCTCCTTTCGTAGGCTCGTTTTACAGGTCGCCTTCTCCGGATAAACCGTCTTTCGTAGAGGTAGATTCTATAGTCGAAAAAGGAAGCCCTGTTTGTATAGTCGAGGCTATGAAAATTATGAACGAAATAGAGGTCGATATGAAATGCAGAATAGTATCTATTCTTGCAGAAAACGGACAATTGGTTGAATTTGGACAGCCTTTGTTTTTGGTAGAACCTCTTTAATAAAATTTGGGGAATATAAAACTTTATATAAGTTATATAAAATAAGCTTAAAAACAGAAAATAAAAAAATAAAATATGTTTAGAAAAATTTTAATTGCCAACAGAGGGGAAATTGCGGTCAGAATTATAAGGGCTTGCAAAGAAATCGGCATAAAAACTGTTGCCGTATATTCAACCGCCGACAGGGACAGCCTTCACGTAAAATATGCCGACCAGAGTATATGCATAGGACCTCCGCCTTCTTCCAAAAGTTACCTTAATATATCTTCTATTATATCTGCGGCTGAAATAACCGACAGCGAAGCCATACATCCCGGATACGGTTTTTTATCGGAAAATGCAAATTTTGCTGAAATTTGCGAGAACTGCGGCATCAAATTTATCGGGCCTACTTCTTCAAATATGAATACGCTTGGAAATAAGCGAAATGCCAGAAAATTAGTCAAGAGCCTCGGCATTCCGGTCTTACCCGGCAGCGACGATATAGGCGATAATGAAGAGGAGATTAAAAAAGCAGCCGAAAAAATAGGATATCCGTTAATACTTAAGGCTTCTATGGGCGGCGGCGGAAGAGGCATTAAGATGGTTTTGACGCCGGCCCATTTATCTCAGGCTTATCATCAGGCAAGACAGGAAGCGCAGTCTTTTTTCGGCGATCAGGATGTTTATTTGGAAAAATTTTGCGAAAATCCAAGGCATGTAGAATTTCAGGTGCTTGCGGACAAATACGGAAATGCGGTTTATCTTGGCGAAAGGGATTGCTCTATTCAGAGAAGACATCAAAAAATTATAGAAGAGGCGCCGTCTCTCGCCGTAAAATCCGCCGCAAGAAAAAAGATGGGCGCATTAATATTAAAAGTCGTAAAGGAAATAAATTACGTAAATGCGGCAACTTTTGAATTTTTATTGGATAAAAACGATGA
>JAJYWW010000134.1:10634-13718 GCA_021791295.1 bacterium
TATGGAAGTAAATACTCGCGTTCAGGTAGAACATCCTATTACCGAGCTTATTACCGGTATCGATATCATTAAGGAACAGATAAGAATAGCAAACGGAGACAGGCTTAAAATAAAACAGGAAGACGTTAAAATTAAAGGACACAGCATAGAACTTAGGATTAACGCCGAAGATCCGATAAATTTTAAACCGTCGCCGGGTTTAATAACTAATTATACCAAGCCCGGCGGATTCAACGTCAGGGTGGACGATTTTGGATATTGCGGATATAGAGTGCAGCCTTATTACGATTCGCTGATAGCAAAACTTATAGTCCACGATACGAACAGACTTGGAGCTATTAATAAAGCTAAAAACGCTCTTAACGAATTTGAAATAGACGGCATCGAAACCAATATTCCTTTCCTTAAAAGAATATTGAACGACAGCGATTTTATTTCCGGAAAAGTAGATATAGGTTACGTACAGAGATTTATCGAAAGATAAAAATAATTAAAATTTATTTAAATTATATAAATTTTATGTTGCAAATATTTTAATAAAATTATTAAATAAAATATATATCTTATATCATATATATTAAATACCGCATAATTTACGCGTTGAATTTTTTATATGCGATAAGCGTAAAAGGCATTAAATAAATATAATCATCTAAATAATAATAATTAGAGATAGCAAAGGGGGAATTATGGATTTTCCAAAAGGCTTAAAATATAATTCGGAACATATCTGGGTAAAAGTAACCGGCGATAACGCTCTTGTAGGAGTGACGGACTATGCCCAGGATCAGCTCGGAGACATTATATACGTCGATCTGCCGGAGGTTGGCTACGAACTTGAGCAAAATGAATCTTTCGGTACGATAGAATCGGCTAAATCCGTTTCCGAACTTTATGCGCCGGTAAGCGGCCACGTGATCAGCGTGAACGATTCTTTAAAAGACGAGCCTGAATTAGTAAATGAAGAACCTTATGACGCAGGATGGCTTCTTAAAGTTAAACTGACTAACGAAGACGAGCTTAACGACCTTATGGATCAGGCGGCATACGAAGAATATTTAAAGAATTCTTGATGAGTTTCAATCTTATAATTTCAGGCGGACATTCCGGCAGTTTTAATATGTCCGCCGATATTTTTTTATTAAACAGGTATAAAACGGCGGATGCTTTTTCCGCAAATCCGACCTTAAGGATTTATTATTTTAACCCTCCGGCGTTATCGTTAGGTTTTTTTCAAAAAGATAAGAATATAGACGATAAAATTATCGAAAAAGCTAAAAATAACGGTTTCGACATAGTTTCGAGACCGACGGGCGGCAGGGCGGTTCTTCACAAATCGGAAATAACCTATTCGGTAACGGCATCTTATAAAAACGGAATTTTTGCGGGTAAGCTTATTGAAACTTATAAAAAAATAAGCGAATTTCTGTATCTTTTTTTTATCAAACTTGGATTAAAACCGGATAACGTAAATTATCCGAATATAAATATATTTCGGGATAAAAATAAAGAAAATAAAGAAAATAATAAAAACGGCAGGAATAATTTTAATTGTTTTCTTAAAGCTCATTCTTACGAAATAACGTTCGACGGAAAAAAAATTTGCGGCAATTCTCAGAGAAGAAACGATTTTGCGTTTTTACAGCACGGTTCGATTTATATAGATTACAAGCCGGAGGAACACATCGAAATATTCGGCGGCAACGGCGGCGATTATAACGCATATTTTAACAATATTACCGGTATCCTCCGGGAAATTAATAAAAATAAAGAATTAAATAACCTGCATAAGCAAACTGCCGAAGAATTAACCTTTGATTATCTTTCGGAAATTTTAGCGCTATCGTTTTCCGAAGCCTACAATTTAGAGCCTGTTATTCTGCAGGAAAATATTTTAGAATAAAAAATATATTTTTGCCTAAATTTTGACCAATAATTTACATATATTAAAAATTGCCTAATTTTTAAGCATGTAAATCCTGCTTTTATATAAATTTTAAAACTTATAATATCTTCCTTTTTTCTTTATTAATTAATAATTCCGCCGTTTTAAGCCTTACGAATTAAAATAAATTCTACAGCAGAAACAAATGGCATAAATTTTGCTTAATACAAAGTAATCATTGATCTTATTAATATATATTTTATTCTAGCCGGCAGAATTTAATGAAAAAAATAAAAATTTAAGAGGAGAAACCATGAAATTTAAATCTAGAGGATTAATTTTAAGCGCTGTTTTTTTTATTGCGGCGTTATTTTTATTAATGTTTGCCGTACATAAAAAGGCTTATGCGGCAAATGCCGTTTCTAACGCGGGCAGCGGAAACGGAAGTATACAAATAGGAACAAACGCAAAAATAAAAAAAATCGAAAAAAAATTAAACAAAGCGCTAATGGAAATTCAATCGATTAAAAAAGAAAACAAAACGCAAAATTCAGGGAATTATTTTTCTAATATCCAACTTCTGGGGACGTTGATAGCTTCTTATACCTATAACCTTGCGAAACCGGAAGCGTTAAATACTCCGTCTTCCTTCGAGGGAAACGGCAACTATGGCGATAACTGGCAGCCCGACGGCTTTGCGGTAAATAACGCAGACATAACTTTGAGACGTTCTCCCGGAACTTCTTCAAATCCTTACGGAGTAGGCTTTCATATTTCTTTGGATTTCGGACAGAATATTCAGTTTTATAAATCATATTACGGCGACACGTCTTATTTTACGACGCCTTTTGAAGACAGAACTCCTTACGACGTAAGAAAGGCATATATAAACATAAACCTGCCAGTAGGGAGCGGACTCGATATTCATATCGGAAAAGAAAACGAACTTCTTGGGTTTGAATCTTTTAATCCCATAAGAAACTGGAACGACACGTATTCTTTGCTTGATGCAGCGGAACCGGCAACCTTGACCGGCGTGTTTTTAACGTATAACTTTATACCGGCTCTGACTTCGACGCTCGGAATAGCAAATACATACAACTCTGCCGTTCCGATAGACAATCTGCCGGTTATAGAGCTTAACGAAAGTTATGCGGCAACGAGTATGCTGACGTTTAACGGAGGTTTTATTTACGGAG
>JAJYWW010000130.1 GCA_021791295.1 bacterium
TTTACCGTCCTTAATAGTATTTTTACATTATTTGTCTTTCAATCGTTAATTTCAATGCAGGAAATTTTAAATCCTCCGCTTCTCTTTTTTTTGGGAATAATTATTTCAAGCAGGCCTTCCTCGAATGACGCCTTTACGCCTTCATAGCTTGCGGAAGAAGGCAAACTAAATCTTCTTCTGAATAAGCCGAAAGGCCTCTCCATTCTTTGAAAATTACATTCTTCACTCGTCCCAAAACGGCGTTTAATACCTCTGACTTCAAGCATTCCTCCGTCTATTTCTATATTTATGTCTTCTTTTCCGACTCCTGCCAGTTCTACGTATACCGCAATATAATCGGCAGTTTCAAACATATCCGATACCGGTGCAAAATAGTACATTTTTTTATTCCGATAAATTTTATACTTTATAATTATATTATTTACAGTTATAATTATACCAGATTAATGCTAAAAAAACAAAAATACGGTATGTTTAAAACCATTGATAAATCTGTATGGAACCTTTATATTTAAAATATATTATAATGACGGCCATCAATATGACTCCGCTAATAGGCGGAAAATACGTATCGACGGCATACGCCGTTTATTATAAATTAAACCCTTACGCAAGCATCTTTTTAATAACCCTTTCTGAAACTATTTTATGTTCGGCGCTGTTTTACGCCGGTTTAAAACTGAAATCCATTAAATTTATACACGGTATGATTTCTTCTAAAAAAGGCAGAAAAGCGCATAATTACATTGAAAAATACGGACCTATAATAGGGCTGTTTATAGGGCAGATGTTCATCGGAGCTCCGCCTATATCGCTTGCTCTCGGCGTTTTATACGAAAAAAATAAAAATATTTACTATTATTTCTTTATACCTATGTTCGTCAGCATCTTCCTTTATGCAATTTTCAACTTTTATCTGAACTCTATGGCTATAACTTCTTTGAAAAATATATTCGGATTATTCTGACGTTTAAGGCGTTTTTTTCTCCGCTTTATGAGCGATTACGTTTATCGTTACGGTATTATCGTCTGATGTAGTTATTTTTGCGTTAAGATAAGAATTTATTATGAAATTTACCCTCTTTAACAGCCTGACGATACTTCCGTAGTAAAGAACTTTTATTTCGTCGTAATTTTCCGAAAACGAAGATATATATAGATTTTTAAGGTGATGCGAATATTTAATCATTAGTTTCTGGAACAGGTTTGAATCGCCGTTATTAAAGTTGCCGGTAAATTTTACGTAATAAACGCCGTAAACGGCTTTTTCGCCTGAATGCTCCGTTTTAAGTATGCGAAATCCGAGCGTTTTAAGGGCATTTATTAAACTTCCGGCTCTTATATGAGTCTTTATGCTTATATAATAAAGATTAAGATATTCTCCCGACTTTAAAACCTTAAACGAGTATATATATTTTTGTCCGTTAGGGTAGATATTTTTTTTAAGAATAATACCGGTTTGTTTTTTTAAAAAAATTTTCCTGCCTATAAGACGTTTTACGGCAGTTTTCACCGACAGTATTATCGCGCGTTTTATTGCCGTTTGCTGAAGGCCTGCGGAAGGTCCGGATGCCGCTTCGCTTTTAGGAATTACGACGTAGGTTTTGACTTTAACGCTCATGCCGAAAACGTCGGCAGAAAAAATGAGGAATGAAACACATAAAACCATTAAAAAAAATATAACGCTCACAAACTTATTTACCATTATATTGCTCCATATTTAATAAATCGAATATTTTTTCTTTTAATAAATCTATATTTTTTCCGGTTTTAGCGGAAACGGCTATAACGGGACCGCCGGTAATAGTTTCGAACTTATTTTTCAAAAAATCCGCCCGCTCTTCGCCTATAAGGTCTGTTTTATTTATAACCGTAAGAATCGTCTTATCTTTAACTCCTATTTCGTCTAATATTTTAATAACCTCTCCCGACTTATCCATTATAAAACTTTGTAAGGGGTCTATTACATGCATCAATAAATCCGCCTGGACCGTTTCCTCAAGCGTAGCTTTAAAAGAATCGACTAAAAAAAGCGGAAGATTTTGAATAAAACCCACGGTATCGGATATTAAAACTTTTTTCTTTTTTGCATCGTCGTAAATTGAAGCCGTTTTCGTTCCAAGCGTCGCAAAAAGCTTATTTTCGCCTTTTTCTCCTTTGCCCGTCAAACTTTTCATAAGCGTCGTTTTGCCTGAATTGGTATAACCTACGATAGCCGCGGTCAAAAAACCCTGTCTGTTTCTCTTAGACCTGTGAAGCGTTCTTGTTTTTTCGGAAAGTTTCAGCTTTTCCTTTATATGCGTAATTTTAAGCCTTATTTTTCTTCTGTCCGTTTCCAATTTAGTTTCGCCGGGCCCCCTCGTTCCTATGCCGGCGCCGGTCCTGGAAAGCATTATTCCTGCGCCTTTAAGCCTTGGCAGTATATAATTCATCATAGCAAGTTCGACCTGATACCTGCTTTCCGCCGTCCTTGCGTTAACGGCAAATATGTCGAGAATAAGCCTCGTCCTGTCTATTACGTTTAAATCGAAATATTCCGAAAGATTGCGCTCCTGCGCAGGACTTAAAGAGGCATCTATTATAACTAAATCGGCATTTTCCGAAACCGTTTTATCTTTTATATCTTCGAGCATGCCCTTAGAAAGATAATAAGCCGGATCTATTTTTTTTATGTTTTTTAAAACGCTGAAAACATTTTTTGCGCCGGCTGTTTCGGAAAGCATTTTAAGTTCTTCTAACGAATCCCTGCTTTTTTCGATATCCGAATCTGTATTTATTCCGACAAGCAAAGCTTTCTGAGTCATTCTAAAAACCTTTCGATATATTTTGACGAAAATTCTATCTTTGCATTTAAATCGGTAATATAAACAGGCAAAACGTTTTCAAATTTTTTAAAAAAAGTAAACTGCCTTTTTGCATATTTTAAAGTAGAAGAAACTATTTTATCGTATAAATCTTTTTCGGCAGTCAGTTCTTTGTCTAAATACATCAGCGACTCCCTGTAGCCTATTCCTTTAAAAGGTTTTAAATCGGTTTTATATCCCATATTCAATATTTTTTTCGTTTCTTCGAGCAGACCTTTTTTAATAATAGCCGAAGTTCTTTCCATTATACACGATTTTAAATAATCTTTCGGAGGATATAAGTTAAAACATAAAAAATCGTACCTCTGCCGCCCGAAAGGTTGCTTATCCATATAAAAGGATAAAGGTTTGCCGGTAGCGCAATAAACCTCATAAGCCCTGGTAATTCTCTGCGTATCGGAAAACGATATTTTAGAAGCATATACGGGATCTATCAGTTTCACCTTTTCATATAAAAATAGAAGTCCTTTTTCTTTTATTAATTCCGAAGCTTTTTCGCGAAAAACCGTTTTGTCTATTTCAGGAATAGGCGAAAGTCCGTATATTAAAGCTTTAATATAAAGACCCGTTCCGCCGATAAAAACGGGAATTCTTCCGCGTGAAGCCATATCTTCTATCAATTTTTCGGCATCGTCCGAAAACATCCGTGCGTTATATTCTTCATCGGGATATTTTATATCTATAAGATGATGCTTTACCCTGCTTCTTGCCTCATCGTCCGGCTTTGCCGTTCCTATATCGAAATATTTATAGAAGCACATCGAATCGAAATTTATTATCTCGCCGCCGAAACGTTCAGCCAGTTCTATAGAAAATTCCGTCTTTCCCGAACATGTCGGACCTCCTATTACTATTATTTTTTTAAGCATAAATCCGGCGAAAAAGTATATTAATTATTTAATAAAGCATATCCGGAACTGCGTTTAGTCTTTTTAATTCTTCGGATTCTTTCAATAAGGAATCGTCTTTTCTTCCCATAAGAAGATAGGCAAATTTCTTTCCTTTTTCGACGCCCGGCTGATCGAAAGGATTTATTTTTAATAACATTCCAAGAACCGCTACGGCTTCCATGCACATAAAAGAAAGTTCGCCGATATTAAATTCGTCTATTTTATCTAACGTAACCCTGAAAGAAGGTCTTTTATTTATAGCCAGAGCCAGCTCGACGCCTTTTAATTCGTTCATTAAAACTCCGGAAAGTTTTTTGCCGTTTAAATAATCGAATTCATTAAATCCCGACGAATTGACGTTATAATCAGCGCCGAAATTTTTAAGGCAGAAAAATCCTATCAATTTATCCTGAGGACCCTGCATATAAAGTTGAAGCTGCGAATGCTGGTCCGTAGCCCCGACCGCAGGTACCGGAGTAGGAGAAGTTAAATCCTTTCCAAGACTTTCCGCAAAAAGCTGTCTGAACCACCTTGAAAACTCTCTCAAATAGTCGCCGTAAACAAAAGGAACAAATATGTTTCTTTTCTTTTTTGCATAAAAAAGATATATAACCGCCGCCATGGTATATACCGGATTATTTTCAAAAACTCCTTTATTGAGAATATTGTCTCTGTATGTTAAAGAACCGTGCAGAAATTTTTCTATATCTAACCCCATGACGCATGCGGGAAAAAGAGTGCCTGCGGTTACTATAGAATATCTTCCTCCGACGTTTTTAGCGATATCTAAAACCGCAATCCCGTTTTCGTCGGCGTATTTTCTTAAAAAACCGCTCTTTTTATCGGTAATAAAAATTAAATTTTCTTTATAATTTTCTACGGTTTTTTCCAATATTTCTTTTACGATAAAAAACTGGGAAACTACCTCTATCGTATCCGCGGATTTAGAAACAAAACAGAATAAAGTTTTTTTAAAATCTATAGCGTCTAAGTTGTTTTTTAAATAAGAAGGGTCTATATTTTCCGAAAAAATAACATCGGCGGCGCCGTCTTTTCGGTTTTTAAACATACCGGTCATTGCTTCTTTCAAAAATATGGCTCCGAGTGATGAACCGCCCATACCGAATACGTATAAAGTTTTAAAATTTTTAGAAAAAAAACTTTCGGCTGCGGTTTTAATTTCATTTACCATGCCCATATTAGATATTTCGTCGTAAAATCCTATTTCGCCGTTGCGCCTAAGTTCGTTAAGGCTTCTTCTCGCTTCGACGATTTCATTCTCAAGCGACCTGACGGCGGATTCTTCTATGCCGTTTTCCTCTATCACCGAATTTAAAACATTTTTAAAATTAAACTCGATCATTTTTGATCCTCCATTTTTGCATTTATTAATTTTTTTTTATGTTTTTTAAATACTGCGATTCGACGTACTTAATTTCGTCGGCTTTATTCTTAAGTTTGCCGGCGGCTTTTAAAGATTTTATTTCGTCAAGAATTATTCCGCAAACCGGCCCTTCGCAAATACCCATAGCTTTAATGTCTCCTCCGTTTAAAAACGGCTTTTCCGAAACGGATTTTTCTAAATATCTTACTACAATTTTTCTGAAAATTAAATCGGCTTTTTTTTCGTCTTCGTGTTGAAATATATAAAACAGAATGCTTTTACCTTCTATCTTATTTAATTTTTTATACAGTCCGACGATGTTATCTCCTTTATAATTATTTTTTAAATTATCGATTTCATCCCTGTCTATGAATAATAACTTTTTCAAATATTTCCCGACGGCATTTCCCAATTTTAATCTTTCCGAAACTTCTGCCAATTCTTTTTCGTTCAAACCGTAAAAAATTCCCGCCAGATAAAATAATTTTTTGCCTTCCCGCGTATTCTTAAAGATTTCGTTTAAAATTCTAAAATTTTTTGCTTCGCTGAAATAACGGCTTATTCTTTTAATAATAATTCTATTTTTTTTTAAAAACCTTAAATTTGGATTGATAGAACTTAAAACCGACAGCGCATTTAATCTTTCAAAATATATTTCCGGATTTTTTTCTTTAAACAAAATATATAATTCGGCTGTTATTCTTTTGCCGGAAACATTGTCTAAGGCTTTTTGCGCTAAAGCATTTTTTAAAAGTTTTAACGTTATGCGGTCTATTTGAAAATCGAGTCTTTTTTCAAATCTGACTGCTCTGAAAATTCTCGTAGGGTCGTCTATAAAACTAAATTCATGGATGATTTTAATTTTTTTATTTAAAATATCCT
This sequence comes from bacterium, assembly GCA_021791295.1. Next base: position 6,021 of record JAJYWW010000130.1, read on the forward strand.
CTATTCCCGAAGAATAACTTTTTATTTCAAGAAAACTTGTCTTATTAATCGAAAAAGCAACGGTATTAACGGTAAAATCTCTTCTGAGGATATCTTTTTCAAGGGTTGCAGACGAAGTATCGACTTTAGGAAGCATTCCGGATTTTATATAAATTTCCGTTCTTAAAGAAGCAAAATCTATTTTTAAAGGTTTCCCCATTACGTAAAATTCCGCAAGCGCCGTTCCAAACCTTTCGTGTATATTTAAAGAATTAAGCAGGGATTTTAAATTTTTATCGTTATTAAAGGACGATACGAGCTTTTTTGAACCGCCTTCTACGGCAACGTCTAAATCTAAAAAGCCGGAATAATCGTTAAAAACTTTGGAAGATTTATAATACTCGGCGGTTTCGGCATTCGACTTTAATATGTATATTAAAACGTCTCTTGGAAAACCGCCGATAAGAAATGATTTAAATCCTAATTTTTCGGATACCGATCCTATGCTTTCAATTAAATTAAGCGCCGAAACTCCGTATGCGTAATCATAAAAAATTTTCTTTATAGACTTTTCTAAGCTATATTTTCCAAAAAAATCCGGTACCGTCATATCTGTTCATTTTTATTCATTTTTTTAAAATCTTTTTTTATTTTATATACCGAATAAAAATGATATATTAGGGCAATTAAAATTCCTATTAATATTGCGATATAAACTATAACGGAAATAGGAAGTTTGATGGACTGAAATCCGAAAAGTTTTACGCTGACGCGTATATGGTTCTGTATGGTAAAATCAAGAACTAATATTACAAAAACTAACAATAGAACAATATTTATAATTTTTGCCATTTGAAATCGATACCTCCGTTTAGAGTTTAATGCTCTTAAAATCGCCTATAAGCTTATTATAAGTATCGTCTAATATTTCCGAAACCACCCTGAGCTCCGAACAAACCGTATAAAAGCTGACGTCTCCTTCCCACCTCGGTATTATATGAAAATGAAGATGCTGTTCTATGCCGGCGCCGGCGGCTTTGCCTATATTTAAACCGACGTTTAGAGCATCGCACCTATAAACTTTTTTAAGTATATCGCAGCTTAAAGACAAAATCTTCATTATTTCCGCCCCTGCTTCAAAAGAAAGTCCGTTAAGCTCTTTTGTGTGAGTATAGGGAATAACCAGAAGATGTCCGCAGTTATAAGGGAAAGTGTTAAGCTTTACGTAGGAATGATTTCCTTTAAAGAGAACGTATTTATCGTCGAAACATTTGCTGTCTATACAAAAAACGCATTCGTCTTTAGATTTATCTTTAACTAAATAATCCATCCGCCATGGGGCATAAATAATTTCCATAAAATATAAAAATATTATTTTATATTAAAAGTCTAACTTCATGTCGCCGTATGATACAAAAGCCGGATTCTTAAAAAAAGAAGAACCGCCTATACTGCCGACAAAAGACTTTACGGCTCTTTTTATAAAAGATTGAAATAAATCGGGCCGCTTCTTGACCGGATATATCAACGTCGCACTGCCTTTTATTCCGGCTAATTTCTGCGCAGCCTTAACGGCATCCTGAAAATCCCCGAGTTTATCGACGAGATGATATTTAAGAGCCTGCTGTCCCGAATAAACCATGCCGTTCGCTAATTTTTTAACGTAAGATACCTTAAGATTTCTGCCTTTTGCAACAGCCGATACGAACTGTCCGTAAACATTCATAACTACGCCGTGCAATTTTTTCCTCTGCATAGGAGTCATCTCTTTAAAGGGCGTTCCTATATCTTTATAAGGTCCGCTTACTATGTAGTTATAAGACACTCCCACTTTTTTCATCAGTTTATAAAAATTGGGCATTTCCATGATAACGCCTATCGAACCCGTTAGCGTTCCCGGTTCGGCAATTATTTCGTCGGCGGCCGAAGAAATATAGTAAGCCCCGGAAGCCGCTACTGAATCCATAGATACTACGACTTTTTTTTGCTTTCTGAATTTCATAAGCTGTTCGTAAATAGCCTGCGACGGAGCAACCTCTCCGCCGGGAGAATTGACTCTTATTATGACGGCTTTAACGTCAGGGTCATGTTTGTAATGTTCCAGCAGTTTGATAAAACCGGAAGAGCTTGTAATAGTACCGGTTAAATCGATTATACCTATGGCATTATTGGATGAACCCCTGACTACGTTATAGTTTGACTTAGCGTTAAACTTAAAAAGTATAAAATAAATAAAAATAGCGAATATTCCCACGAATACTGCCAAGAAAAATAATCCGCTTAAAAAAGGATGTTTATTTATACCCATAGTTATTTATTATCCTGCGCTACGTTGATAAGAGACAGTCCGATTTTTTGTTCGTTGACGTCCAGCATAATTATCTCTGCGTTTATTTTAGAACCTTTAGTTATATTGTTATCCGTTATAAAATTTTCCGGAATTTTTGAATTGTGTATAAGCCCTTCTATGCCGTCTTCTATCTGGACAAATATACCGAATTCCGTAATATTGGAAACTGTTCCGGTTATTACGGAACCTACGGAGTATTTTTCTTTAATTTGCGACCAGGGGCTTTCCGTGAGCTGTTTTATTCCGAGATAAATCCGCTGCTTGTCTTCGTCTATGCTTAAAACTACCGCTTTAACCGGGTCGCCCTGTTTGAACAGTTCGTGCGGATGCTTAGTTCTTTTCGTCCATGAAAAATCGTTCTGCTTTATATAACCTTCTAAATTAGGTTCTAATTCAACGGAAACGCCGAATTCGTAAATATTTTTAACAGTGCCGTCGACTACCGTGCCTACGGTATATTTTTCTTTCAGTAAATTCCACGGACTTTCCGTCAGCCTTTTTAAGCTTAAAGACAATTTTCTGGTTTCAGGCTCTATGCTTAATATATAAGCCTTAACCCTCTGCCCTTTCGTCAGGAAAGTTTTTGGGTCGGTCTGTCTTTTGTCCCAGGACATTTCCGATAAATGTATAAGTCCTTCTACGTCGTCGTCCAGCTCGACGAATGCGCCGTAATCGGTTATATTTATTATAACTCCTTCGATAATATCTCCGGGTTTATGCCTTTCCGTAATATTCTGCCACGGATCGTCGAATAGCTGTTTATATCCAAGCGATACCCTCCGTTTCTCTTCGTCGAACTTAATTACTTTTACGTTGATTTTTTGTCCAAGGCTTAAAACTTCGCTCGGATGCGATATTCTTTTCCATGAAATATCGGTAATATAAATGAGGCCGTCCATTCCGCCTAGGTCGATAAAAACGCCGTAATCGGTAATATTTTTAACTATTCCCTCCAGAACGTCGCCCTCTTTTATATCCGTTAAAACGTTTTCTTTTAATTTTTTTATTTCGTCTTCTATGACCTTTCTTCTAGACACTATAACGTTGCAGTTCTTTTTATCGACGCTTATAACTTTTAAATCCAACGTTTTGCCGAGAAATACGTCGAAATCTCTGGTGAGCTTAACGTCTATCTGCGAACCGGGAAGAAACGCGGTTACTCCGTTTAAATCTAATATAAGTCCGCCTTTTGTTTTTGCCGTTACGATGCCTTTTATAGTTTCATTGTCGCTGCAGACTTTTTCTATATCGTCCAGAGCGTATACGTTTTTAGCCTTCTCGCGCGAACATATAAGATAGCCTAATTTATCGTCGTAGCTTCCGACGAAAACTTCAATGGAATCGCCGATGCTTATACCGGTAATATCTATATTTCCGCCAGACGATATTTCCTGGATAGTAATTATTCCGTCAGATTTGTCGCCTATATCGACATAAACGTAATCCTCGTCGATATCCAAAATTCTGCCTTGCCTTACAAGCCCCCTGCTGTTCATGTTTTCGTAAGACCCGAGCAGTATCTCGAATTCCGTGGGATTTTCATTGCTTTCAAACTGATTGAAATTTTTCTTTGCCATAATATTAATTACTACCTCCTAAATTTTATAAGACTAATCTAACACATTTAAGCAAATTAAGCAAATTTTTTTATTTTATTTTATTAATTATTAGCTCTTAACGCTGCCGTCATCCAAATCTTGAATTTTTTTTAAAACTTTTTCTATTATCCAGTCGGGAGTCGATGCTCCTGCCGTTATCCCTACGTTTTTTGCGTTGACGAACCATTCCGCTTTAAGCTCGTTTTCGGTTTCTACGTGATAAGTATTAGGCTGAATTTCTTTGCATATATTTTGAAGCTTATTCGTATTTGCGCTGTTATAACCGCCGACTACTATCATAACGTCCACGTTTGAAGCTAAAACCTTTGATTCTTCCTGCTTATCTATGGTCGCGTCGCAGATTGTTTCAAAAATCACTACGTCTTCTTTGGCTATTTTTTTAATTTCATATACTATATTTTTATAAAAATTTACGTCCTGAGTAGTCTGAGATATTACCGCTATTTTTTCCGACAGCGGAACGTTTTTTAAGTCTTCGACTTTATTAATTACGAGAAATCTGTCTTTTTGGGCAAAACTTATTACGCTCTGCACTTCGGGATGGTTTTTATCGCCGACCATAATTATAAAATAACCGTTTAAAGCAGCCGTATTTATATAATTTTGCGCTTTTTTAACAAAAGGACAGGTAGCATCTATTATTTTTACCCCCTTAGATTTCAATGTTTCCATTGTTTCGGCTTTGACTCCGTGAGAGCGTATCAATATCGTGTCTAAACGCCCCTTTTCTACGTCGCCTATTGAAAATACGCCTTTATCTTCTAAAGATTTCACGACCTGGGGATTGTGTATAATAGGCCCCAGAGTATTTAATACTTCGGACGGGCTACACTGTTCCGCAGCCTCTAACGCCATATTTACCGCTCTTTTAACTCCGAAACAGAATCCGGCCGAAGGCGCTACTATAATTTTCATAATATATTATAATTTTAATTTCGCTGCCGTTTTATTATTTTATTACCGAATTTACGGTATCGAAAAATTCGGGAAACGAAGTATTTATGCAGTTTATATCCTTTATTTCCAATTTAGCGTTTTTTAAAATAAGTCCGGCAATTACCATAGACATTGCTATCCTGTGGTCGCCGAAAGAATTTAACTTTTTCGATAAACCTTTTCCGGCGCATTTTAAGTCCGGATTGCCGTTTATTTCAAATCCGTCTTCCAGTTCTTTAATGCCTATGCCTATAGCGTTTAAGTTATAGACTATAGACTTAATCCTGTCGCTTTCCTTGACTCTTAATTCTTTTGCTCCGGTAACCGTCGTCTTGCCTTCCGCAAAGGAAGCTATTACCGCAAATACAGGAAATTCGTCTATCATATCGGGAACTATTTCCGAAGGAAGAGTTATTCCTTTTATATTATCGGAATATTTTACTTTTATGTCGCCCGCCGTTTCCGGAGATATATCTTTAATAACCGTATCTACGTCTGCGCCCATCATTTTTAAAGCCTTAAGCAGACCCGTCCTTTTTTCGTTTATTATGATGTTTTTAATAGTAATTTCAGAATTTTTATTTAATATGCCGAGAGCTATAAAAAATGCGGCGCTGCTGAAATCTCCGGGTATCCTGAACTCAAAAGGGTTTAAACCTCCGGCATATCTGCCTTTGACGGTAATAAAAGAGCCGCCTGAGGAAGAATCCTCAACGCTCACCGGATAACCCTGAAATTTAAGAAGATTTTCGGTATGGTCCCTCGTAGCTTTCCTTTCGTATATTACGGTATCGCCTTCGGCGTAAAGGGCGGCAAGCATAAGACAGGATTTAACCTGAGCGCTCGGAACCGGAACTTCGTAAAAGACGGACTGCAAACCGCCGCCTGAAACAGCAAGCGGGGGATAAGAATCGCCGCCCCTGCCTGATATTTTTGCGCCCATAAGTCTTAAAGGCTCGATAATACGCTGCATTGGACGCGAATTAAGATATTTGTCTCCGGACAGTACCGAAAAAAAATCGTTTCCTGCAAGCATTCCGGCTATAAGTCTCGTCAGCGTTCCGGAATTTGAAGTATTAATGACGGATTTCGGCTCTTTTAAACCGTAAAAACCTACGCCTTCAATTATAAAGTCTTTTTTTGAACCGCCGGAATTTTGCTTTTTGATATTTACGCCGAGTTTTCTGAATGCGGCAACCGTAGCAAGATTATCGCCGGAAACGGATAAATTGTAAACGCGGGATTTTCCGTCCGCAATGCTTCCAAGCATAACCGCCCTGTGCGATATAGATTTATCGCCCGGAACTTCTATTTCTGCGCTGAATTCTTTTGAAAGACCCTCGACTAAAACTTTATCGTGATTAAATTTTAATAAATCCTGCGTCAAATTCCAGCCTCTTTTCTGTCCTCGTATATTTTTTTAAGATATGAAACCAATCCTGTCCTGTCGCCAGTTTCTATAAGACCTCTTATAAAATTTGCGGAAGCTATGAAATTATCTAAAGAAGAAATAATATTTTCGTCGTTCATAAGAAATATATCCGTCCATAAGTCCGGCGAAGAGGAAGCTATTCTCGTAGAGTCTTTAAAACCGCCGCCTATAAAATTTGCGTATGAAGGAAATTTTTTATTTTTGATATGGGAAAGCGCGGTATCCGATAGTAAAAAAGCGGCGAGATGCGGTAAATGGCTCGTATAAGCGGTTATTTCGTCGTGCGTTTCAGCTTCGGTAAAAATAACTTCCATATTTAACGATTCCCAAAATCCCGCTATTTTATTTATGTTAAAACTCCGCTTTTTGTCGTTATAATCTCCTTTTTCTTTTATTACTATGCATTTTTTAGCGTAAAAAAGAGAGAAATCAGCATTTTCCGGTCCTGATTTATCGGAACCGCACATAGGATGCGAACCGACGAAATTAATTAAATTATTTTTTTTTGCCTTGGCTCTTATTAACGCTTTTACGCTACCTATGTCGGTAATTAAAGCCCCGCCGCCGAAAAAATCCGCGTGTTCATCGAAAAACGATAGGATAGACGATGGAGGAACGCACATTATTACCAGCGAATCTTCGGAAGCGGCGCTATTATATCCGGAATCCAAACTTAAGGGTTCGTCTATTATTCCTTTAGAAATACAGTAATCTATATTATTTTTTACTATATCGTATCCTTTAACGGCCGTTCCCGCTAATTTACTCTTTACGGCGCCTGCTAAAGAGGCGCCCATAAAACCAAGCCCTATTATTTTAATATCTTTAAACATAGTTATGAAAAAAGATTTATATATTTCTGCTTACGGCTTTTGCTACGGCTCTCGCTTTTTTTACGAGTTCGTCGAAAGTATCATATTTTAAAGACTGCGCTCCGTCGGAGAAAGCTTTTTCCGGTACGGGATGCACTTCTATCATAAGTCCGTCGGCTCCTACCGCAACGGCGGCAAGAGAAAGCGCCTCGACGTAATACCAGACTCCTGCGGCATGGGAAGGATCGACTATTACAGGAAGATGCGAAAGCCTTTTCAGCACCGGTACGGCGCTTAAATCGAGAGTGTTCCTCGTAGAGGTTTCATACGTTCTGATTCCTCTTTCGCATAATATAACCTGTTCATTGCCGTTAGACATAATATATTCGGCGGACATTAAAAATTCCTGTATGGTGGAACACAAGCCTCTTTTGAGAATTACCGGCTTGTTTACTTTTCC
>JAJYWW010000024.1 GCA_021791295.1 bacterium
TATAGCCTATTTCCGGATGTTTTTTAATTTCTTCGTATTCTTCGTCCGTAAGTTTGCCCTGCTTATTTAATATTGAATCTTTTATGCCTATTTTTCCCACGTCGTGCATTGCCGCCGCATATCTTATATTTTTAATTTCGTTATGGCTTAGTCCAAGCTCTTTAGCCACCATAACGCCGTAGTCTATAAGCCTGTCGCCGTGCGTTCTAGTATATGTATCTCTTGCTTCTATAGCTTCGGATATAGAGCTTATAGTTTCAAAATGTTCTTCTTCGATATAGTTAAGCGTTTGGGCGTTATAAACCGCAACCGAAATTATGCTTGAAATGTTTGCTATAAAATCGATAGTTTCCATTGAATATTCCGTTTTTGTTTTTCCTAAAAGAAAAATAAGACCAAGAAAATCCTTGTCGGTCTTAACGGGAATAGCTATAAAAGTCTTTTTGGAAACATCTTTCAAAAAACAGTCGCAAGGCGAATTGTTTTCGCTTCCGGAAACGGAATCTTCTTCATAGTAATTTATAGTAGGATAATCGGAACTTACGGCTTTTAAGCATTTACAACCGTTTAATTTAAATGTATCGTGGCCGGAAAACGAAGCATCCATACCGTAAGCGTTAAATAATTTTAATGAAATATTTTTGAAGAAATCGCAATCGTTGCATTTTTGCAATATTTTATTTTCTTGAGGGCATTTTACGAAAGGACAGCTGAATTCCGTGATATTATAGCAGTTGATACTCCCGCCGTAAATAGAACATCCCGTCATATTGCAGTTAAAAAATTCATAACAGAATTGATTTACGTCTTTATTATTGTCTTTAAGATATACGAGGGCGGAATCCGTTTTTGTATAATTCATAAGCCTTTTTATAGAGTAATCTATAATACTGGTGAGATCTAACGATGAAGAGACTAATTTTGAAATTTCCAACAGGTCGGATATTTTGCGGCTTTCTTCTTTTTGCCTTAAGTATAAAAGATTTGCGTTTTCATAAAGAGTCAGGCTGTATATGAAAATACCGCCCAGCATTGCGATAAACTTGGCTATTTTTACTTCTTCTTCCGAAAATTCATATATTTCTTTGCCGTATATATTTAAAGCGCCTAAAACTAACGATCCCGCATAAATAGGAACGCTGAGCATAGACGACATTCCCGTAAACTGTTTTTCAAGTTCATAGTATATATCCGATAAATCCGTTTTTAAATTCGAACTTACCAAAGATTCGCCGTTCTCTATAACCGAACCTATTAAACCTTCGCCGAGCAATATTTCTAAATCTTTCTTTATAAATTTTCCGTCCTGGTAGTAATTTACGCAGTTTATTTTTTCTGTATCCTCGTTGAGCATAAAAATAGTGACGATATCGCTCTTTATGAATTTAGAGGCCGTTATCGAAATTTTTTCATATATCTCTTCCCTGGAATTTTTAGAAATAAGGTCTTTTGAAAGAAAATAAGCAATATCTGGATATTCTACCATAAAGTAATAAAACGTTATTATTGAATATTAATGAATTTAAAATTTGGAAAACTTTTCAATTCTTTGGTTTCTTAAATCTTCTCCTTTGTATTTTTTCAATTCGTTTATATTTTCCAAGACTGCTTTCTTTAAATTTTCGGCGGCAAGTTTAGGATCCCTGTGTGCGCCGCCGAGAGGTTCCGCTATAATGCCGTCTATGGCCTTAGAGTCGTTAAGCAGGTCTTTTGCGGTTAATTTCAAAGAATTTGCCGCTTCTTCCGTTTTAGAAGTATCTTTGTATAAAATAGAAGCGCATCCTTCAGGCGATATAACCGAATAAACGGAATATTCCATCATTAATACGCTGTTGCCTGTTCCAAAAGCAAGAGCGCCTCCGCTGCCGCCTTCTCCTATAATTACCGATATTACCGGAACGTTAACGTTTAATAATTCGTATATCGTTTCGGCTATAGCCTCAGACTGCCCTCTTTCTTCCGCTCCCAAGCCTGGATATGCCCCCGGAGTATCTATAAGAGTTACGATAGGAATTTTATATCTGTCGGCAAGCTTAAAAAGCCTTTGCGCTTTTCTGTAGCCTTCGGGATGCGGCATGCCAAAATTTCTGCACATTTTATCTTTAGTGTTCCGCCCTTTCTGATGGCCTACTATAAGCACCCGCTCATTGTTCATGAAACAGAATCCGCCTACTACGGCTTTGTCGTCCATAAACCGCCTGTCGCCGTGAAGTTCTATAAAATTTTCCGCCGCCGTTTCTATATAATCCATAGCGTACGGTCTCAGCGGATGCCTTGATAACTGGGTAATCTGCCAGTTGTTTATATTTTTAAAAATATCTTTTATAAGTTTTTCTTTTTTTGTTTCAAGGTTTTTAATCTCGTCTTCGACATCGGTAAATCCTCCAAGATTAAAAGTCTTAAGTTCTTCTATCTTCTGTTCCAGCTCAATGATCGGTTTTTCAAAATCCAAATACTGTAATGCCATGATAAATTTTATATTTTTTTACTTATTATTATTATTTTATTTGTTTGTTAAATGTAACTTTTTATATTTTCGTTTTTTTATTATACCATCTATTAAATAATATTCAAGTAATTAGATAACGGATTGGATTTCAATAAAGATTTGTCCACGGCAATATTTTCTCCAAGGGTAATGCTGTATCCTGAAATTCTGAATATTACCTTATCGTTTCCTTTTGCTTCGGAAAAACTTTTTTTAATTTCAAAAAGCATTTTTTTAAATTCGGCGCCGTCAAGCATAACAACATTGTCTTTGATTTCTATAATACAAGCCTCTGCTGCCGGTTGTACCGGCAGTTTAACTTTTACGGCGTCAAGCAGTTCTATGGTTTCGCCGATAATTTTAATGCCCGTATCGGCGTCTCCGTTAATTAAAGCGGTATCCTGCCCCGCATTTTCCGTTAACGTATTATCTTCCTGTTTATATATATCGTCTTCCGGTGCGTAGGTTCCGGATAAATTTTCGTCATCCGCCGTCTGTATTCCTTTATTGCTTAATACGGACAAGTCTAACCCCGAAAAATCTATCCTCCCCGTAATAATTACCGGCTGATTAGTAGATAAAACATCTTCGTATTTTAAAAAACTTTTTGGAAAAAATACGGTTTCTATATTCGAATTATTGTCGTTTAATATAAAAGAAGCCATTTTATCGTTGTTTTTAGTCTTACGGACTTTAAGCTGGTTTATTACTCCCACGACTTTATATGAAGCATCCTGAGGAATTTTCCCTTTTGCTTCTATATATTCCTTCACTATATCGGTTACGGGTTTTATTTTAAGAAGTTTTAATTTTTCTTCATAACCGTCTAAAGGATGCCCCGACAGATAGAAGCCGAGCGACTCTTTTTCAAAAGCAAGGATGGATTTATACCTTCCGATGATGAACCGAATAAATCGGCCTGTCCGGAATCTTCTTTTTCTCTTTTGCGGATAGATTCTTCCATTACCGCTTCCAGGTTATCAAGCATCCACTTCCTCGATTCTCCGCCTATATCTAATGCTCCGCTTTTAATCAAGTTTTCTATAGTCCTTTTATTGACTTTTCTCGTATCGACCCTTGAACAAAAATCTAATAAGTCTTTAAACTGCTTGTCGGAGCGGGCCTGTAAAATAGAATCTATGGCGGCTTTGCCGACGTTTTTTACCCCGCCCAAACCGGTTCTTATAGCTAATTTAACCGTGCCGCCGGCAAATTCTTTGTTTTTATCTTCACAATTATCCGCGCAAATTCTTTTTTCGACTATAGCAAACCTTTCAAACGATTCGTTAACCGACGGCGGCAATATTTCGCATGCGTTAATTCCGGATTTTGCTTCGTTTATTATTTTAGTCAGTTTATCGGTATTATTCATTTCGCTGGATAAAAGCGCGGCTGTAAAATGCTCTTTATAGTTAGCTTTTAAATATGCCGTCATATACGCAATATATGCATAGGCTGTAGAATGGGATTTATTGAAACCGTATTCTCCGAATTTTACGATAAGCGAAAAAATCTTTTCGGATTTCGACTCTTCTATGCCGTTTGCTTTGCATCCGCTTATGAACTTATCTTTCATCTGGTTAATCAAATCAGCCTGTTTCTTTCCTACGCCCTTTCTTAAAACGTCGGCTTCGCCCATAGAAAATCCTGCAAGATTAGTAGCCACCCTCATTATCTGCTCCTGATAGAGCATTACGCCGTATGTTTCATGCAGAATATCCTTAAGGGAAGGATGAATGTAATGTATTTTAGCTTTGCCGTGTTTAGCCTTGATAAAATCGTCCACCATGCCGCTTCCAAGCGGTCCAGGTCTATACAAAGCTACGAGAGGAATTAAATCTTCAAAAGAATTTGGAATCAATTTTTTTATCAATTCTTTCATTCCCGAACTTTCTAATTGAAAAACTCCGGTCGTGTCTCCCGCCGCCAGCAGTTTAAAAGTCGCTTTATCGTTTAAGTCTATATCGTATATATTAAAATCTTCATCTTCGTTAAATCCGGCGTTTTCCCCTTCACGTTCTCTTTGCAGTTTTTGAAGGGATTTCGTTTCGTTAATAAGCTTTATAGCCTCATTCATTACGGTAAGCGTTTTTAATCCCAAAAAGTCGAACTTTATAAATCCAAGTTTCTCTAAATCCGTTCCGGTATATTGAGTAGTAATAACGTCCGTTTCTTTGGTGCCTTTATATAAAGGCATATAGCTGTTTATAGGTTCGTTCGATATTACGACTCCGGCGGCGTGCGTGCTTGCATGTCTGGCAAGACCTTCCAATCTTTTTGCTATTTCTATTAATTTCTTTACCTTTGGATTAGTTTCTATTAAATTGCGGAGTTTAGGCTCTTCTTTTATTGCGTTTTCTAAAGTAATGCCCAGGGTATTAGGAACTAATTTTGCAATCTTATCGACCTCTGCATACGGCATATTCAAAGCCCTGCCTGTATCTCTTATTACGGCTTTTGCAAGCATGGTACCGAAAGTTATTATCTGCGATACCTTTTCTTCTCCGTATTTATGCGCCACGTATTTAATAACTTCGTCTCTTCCGTTTATGCAGAAATCGGAGTCTATATCGGGCATGCTTATTCTTTCGGGGTTAAGGAATCTTTCAAACATCAAGTCGTATTTTATGGGGTCTATTTCCGTAATTTTAAGACAGAAAGCGGCTAAACTTCCGGCGGCGGAACCTCTTCCGGGGCCGACCGGTATGTCGTGTTCTTTAGCATATTTTATAAAGTCGGAAACTATTAAAAAATATCCGGCAAAATTAGATTTTTTAATAACTTCTATTTCCATATCAAGCCTTGCTTCATATTCTTCCTTTCTTTTCTCATAGGATTCCGCAGATGCTTTAGTGGGATTTTTTATAAAAATTTCCTCGAAACCTTCCCTTGTTTTTTTATCGAAGTAATCGGCTGCGTCGAAATCGGCGTCATCAGCCTTTTCCGCTGCATTAACATCTTGGTATTCATTGGCTTCGGCGGATGCGCTTAAGGATGATTTTGCATTTTTTAGCTTTTCCGCTTCGTTTCCGGGCTTAAACTGAGGAAAATAGTGTCCGCCTTTTAATTTAAAAGAAAAATTGCATTTATCGGCAACCAAAAGAGTATTGGATATAGCTTCTGAAGGATAACGGCCGAAAATTTCTTTCATCTCGTCCTGCGACCTAAAATAGAGGTCTTTGGTAGAAAATTTTAATCTGTCTTTATCTTCGACGGTTTTTCCCGTCTGTATGCAAAGAAGCACGTCGTGGGCTTCATAGTCTTCTTTAAGCAGATAATGGCAGTCGTTGGTAGCAGTTAAAGGCACGCCGTATTTTTTAGAAAGTTCTATTAATCCGTCGTTTGCGGCAAACTGTTCTTCCATGCCCTGAACCTGCATTTCCAAATAAAAATCGTCTTTAAAAATATCTAAGTAAAACTTAAGGCTTTCTTCGGCAGAATCGAATCTTCCTTTTACTATTTCATAAGGTATTTCGCCTTTAATACAGGCGGACATGGCTACTAATCCTTCGCAGTGGTCTTTTAGCGTATTTTTGTCTATTCTGGGCTTGTAATAAAATCCGTCTATGTAGGACATAGAAACTAATTTTGAAAGATTTTGATAACCTGTATCGTTTTTTGCAAGAAGAATAAGGTGATTATAAAATTTTTCGTTTGCGTTTTTAAGTTTCATATCGGATTTTGAAATATACATTTCGCATCCGATTATAGGTTTTACTCCTTTTTTAACCGCTTTTTCGTAAAATTCTATCGCTCCGAACATATTTCCGTGATCGGTTACCGCAACGGCAGGCATATTAAATTCTATAGCTTTACTTACTATATCGTCTATCTTAATTGCGCCGTCTAAAAGACTGTAATGCGAATGAAGATGCAGATGGACAAAATCGCTCATTATAAGTTTACTCCGTTTTTTATTCCCATTCTATAGTCGAAGGCGGTTTTGAAGTGATATCGTAAACCACCCTGTTAACCCCTTTAATTTCAGAAATTATCCTTGAAGAACATGCTCTTAATATATCGTAATCTAATTTTGCAAAATCGGCTGTCATTCCGTCCGCGGAAGTTACCGCGCGAAGAGCGACTACAGATTCATAACTCCTTTTATCCCCCATTACGCCGACCGTTTTTACCGGCACGAGCACGGGAAAAGACTGCCATATTTTATCGTATAATCCCGCCGCTTTTATTTCCTGGGTAACTATCGCATCTGCTTTCCTTAAAATATCAAGATTTTTTTTGTCCACCGCGCCTATTATTCTGATGGCTAATCCGGGGCCGGGAAACGGCTGCCTGTTTATTATTTCATCGGGAATTTCTAATTTTTTGCCTATTATGCGGACTTCGTCTTTAAATAATTCCCTTAAAGGTTCTATTAATTTTAGATTTAATTTTTTCGGAAGACCTCCGACGTTATGATGGCTTTTGATTACGCTTGAAGCTCCGAATACTTTAACGGATTCTATTACGTCCGGATAAAGCGTTCCCTGCACTAAAAAATTTACGTCTTTAATCTTTTTTGCTTCTTTTTCGAATATTTTTATAAAAAGCCTGCCGATAATTTTACGTTTTCTTTCAGGATCGGTCACTCCTTTAATTTCTTTTAAGAATAAGGCCGAAGCGTTGATTAATTTTACGTTAAGATTAAGATTTTCCTTATAATACTTCATAACAGATTTAGCTTCCGATTCTCTTAAAAGTCCGTTATCTACGAATATGCATTTTAGATTGCCGCCGATAGCCCTGCCGGTAATAACCGCCGCTACCGTAGAATCTACTCCTCCCGAAAGAGCGCATATAGCTTTTGCTCCGCCCGTTTTTTCCCTGATTTCCCCGACTTTGTCCGATATGAAATCTTCCAGTTCCCAGTCTCCTTTGACGCCTGCTATTTTAAACAAAAAATTATTTAATATATCGGTACCGCATTCCGTGTGGACTACTTCGGGATGAAACTGGAGTCCGTAAAATTTTTTTTCGGGATATTCGAATGCCGCCGTATCGCAGGTTTCCGTCTGCGCCGTTATTTTAAAACCTGCGGGAATTTTCACTATGACGTCGCCGTGGCTCATCCATACTAAGCTGGATTTGCCGCACCCGCTTAAAAGGCTGCTCTTATGAAGTATTTCAAGTTTAGAATGGCCGTATTCCCTGTTTTTAGCCGGCTTGACTTCTCCGCCCAGAAGATGCGCCATAATCTGCATACCATAACATATGCCTAAGAATGGAACGTTTAATTTAAATAAATCTTTAGAAATTACAGGGGCGTTTTTATCGTAAACGGAAGACGGGCCTCCGGAAAGTATAATTGCATTCGCATTGTATTCTTTTATTTTGCTTAACGGAGAATTATAAGGATATATCTCGCAATAAACCTTGCTTTCCCTGATTTTTCTTGCAATAAGCTGAGTATATTGCGACCCGAAATCTATAATTAGTATTTTTGAATTAGAATGTATTCCCATCGATTAATCTAACCTGTAATTAGGCGCCTCCCTTGTTATAATGACGTCGTGAACGTGGCTTTCCTTCAGTCCCGAAGAAGTTATCTTAATAAATCTGGTTTTAGTTCTAAGTTCCTGTATAGAACAGGCTCCGCAATATCCCATTCCTGCCCTTAAGCCTCCTATAAGCTGATTGACGGAATCGGAAAGGCTGCCTTTATAAGGAACTCTTCCCTCTATGCCTTCCGGAACGAATTTAGATTCATCCTTTATATGCGATTGAAAATATCTGTCTTTTGAACCGCTGACCATTGCGCCGAGCGAACCCATACCTCTGTATACCTTATAGCTTCGCCCTTGATAAATTATGGTTTCGCCGGGGCTTTCTTCCGTGCCGGCAAAGAGGTTGCCTATCATAACGCTGTTTGCCCCTCCCGCTATCGCTTTGGAAATATCTCCGGAAAACTTTATGCCTCCGTCCGCTATTACGGGAATGCCGTTTTTATCGTAAATTTCCGAACATTCTATTATAGCGGATAACTGGGGAACGCCGACGCCGGCAACAACTCTGGTAGTGCATATGGAGCCGGGCCCTATTCCGACTTTTACGGCGTCCACTCCGGCGTCCGCTAAAGCTTTTGCGGCGTCTTTAGTAGCTATATTGCCGGCTATTATATCCATTTTATAACGTTTTTTCAGATATTTTACCATATCTATGACGCCTTTTGAATATCCGTGCGCAGTATCGATTACTATGGCATCGGCTTCGGCTTCCGCTAGCGCTTCTACTCTTTCTTCGGTATCTTTTGCAATGCCGACGGCGGCCGCTACCCTTAACCTTCCCATAGAATCTTTGCACGAATTCGGGTATTTTTTAATTTTTTCTATATCTTTTATAGTTATAAGCCCTTTTAAATTAAAATCGTCGTCCACGACCAAAAGTTTTTCTATTTTTTTTTCGTGAAGCGTTTTTTTGGCTTCTTCAAGCGTAGTTCCTACCGGCACCGTAACGAGATGCTCTTTCGTCATGACGTCGGCGACTTTTTCGTCAAGGTTGACCGAAAACCTTAAATCCCTGTTCGTAAGTATTCCTACTAATTTATCGCCTTTTACTACAGGCACGCCCGAAATCATAAATTTTTTCATAATATCCAAAGCATAAGATATTTTATCGTCGGGATTTACTTTCACAGGGTTAGTTATCATACCGCTTTCGGATTTCTTAACCCTTTCGACTTCGGCTTTCTGCTGCTGAACGGTCAGATTTTTATGTATTACGCCTATACCGCCTTCACGCGCAAGCGAAATTGCCGTTTCAGCTTCGGTAACCGTATCCATAGCAGCGCTTACAAGCGGAATATTCAGGTTTATATTTCTTGAAAATTTAGTCTTTAAATCTACGTCTTTCGGAAGTATTTCCGAATAATCGGGTACTATCAAAACATCGTCGAAACTCAGCGATTCCGCAATAATCTCTTTCATTTTAAATTTCCCTCTTTATTGTTTAACTTATAAGCCCTTCCAGAAGTCCGCATTCCGAAACGGTAAAACCGGAAACTTCAAAAAAATCCATGCTCTTTAACATTATGGCCGCTCCCGCAAGCACGAGATCTTCCCTCCCTGCTTCTACGCCGTCAATTTTCAACCTGTCGGATATTTTTGCTGAGGCAAATCTTTTATAAATTCCGGCGGTTTTTTCCCTGCTTACGAAATATCCGTGAATTTTAAGCCTGTCATAGCTCTTCATGTTTAAATCTACCATCGCAAGAGTAGTCGCCGTTCCGGCAGTTCCGAAAAGGGTTGCCTGCTTAAAAACAAAACCGGTTTCTTTTATTTTAGTTTTCAGCGTATTTAATTTTTGCTCTATACAGCTTTCCAATTCCTTTAAATTTTCTTCGGACACGGGGTCGGTTTTAATAATTTCTTCCGTAAGATGCACTACTCCCATATTCAGGCTGTATTTCCATAAAGGAGACCCGTTATTAACGCAGACGTATTCGGTAGAACCGCCCCCTATGTCTATGGAATAAAATTCGTTAATGCCGTTAAAACATTTAGAAATTCCTTTTAAGGTTATTAAAGCTTCTTTTTCGCCGCTTATAATTTCCAGATTAAAACCGAATTCCCGAAAAATTATATTTTTTACTTCTTCCGCATTAGGAGCATCCCTTAAAACGCTTGTGCCGGTAATAACTACATTCTCAGGCTTTATGCCGTAATTTTTAATTTTTTCTAAATAAATTTTTAAAGCATCTTTAAGCCTGTTTATTGAATTATCAGTAATTATTCCTTCTTTTTTGAAATTTTCGCCCAGCCTGATAATTTTCATGTCCACGTAATCGGGACTTAAAAAATTATTTTCGGGACAGGTTATAAGGCATCTTATAGTATTTGTTCCGATATCTATAGATGCTTTGAATTTACTATCGAGGGCGGAGTTTAAAACCAATCTATTCTCCCTTATAATTTTTAACGTATTTAACGTAATTATTCGCAGATTCCCTTATTGAATCTATCTCTTTTTCGCTCAGATTTTTTTTGATTACGCCGGGAAGTCCTGCTACCAAAGAACCTTCGGGTATAACAGCATTTTCTTTAACTAAAGCCCCGGCGGCAATTATGCAGTTTTTGCCGATTTTAGCTCCGGTTAAAACTATGGCGCCTATTCCTATAAGGCAGTTATCGCCTATCTCGCATCCGTGCAGATTAACGTTGTGCCCTATAGTAACGCCCCTGCCTATTATCAAAGGACCGGTATCGTGCTGTACGTGAAGAACGCTGTTGTCCTGAACGTTTGTATTTTCGCCTATTTTAATGTAGTGCACGTCGCCCCTGATAACCGAACCATACCAGATGCTGCAACCCTTCCCTATTTCGACGTCCCCTACGATTACGACGTTTTGCGACATATACGCAGTTTCGTCTATCTTAGGATATTTACCAAGATAAGATTCTATTATCATAAATCCTCCAGCCCGTTCATGTTTAATTTTTTTATAGGTATTTTTTGTTTTGATTGTTTAATTGTATATTATATAACAATTTTGCAGAAAAGTCGGGATTTTTTTTCGTATGTTTATAAATACGGGGACGGAATTCAATTCTGTCCCCGTCGCAACTTGGATACTAAATGCCGGAAATTAGCTTTTTTGAAAGAGATTCTGCCTGCTTTTTCGCTTCTATAACGTCTTCTATTGTTTTTAATTCGAACGGTTTATGCTTTTTCATTACCGACAAAACGTTCCGGGCGATTTTATTAAAAGATATTTTTCGATTTAAAAAAGAATGGACAAAAATTTCGTTGGCTTCGCAAAAAACCGCCGGCATGCTCTTGCCTTCCCGTAAAGAACGCCTTGCGATATTTAAAAACGGGAATTTCTCGTCGTCAGGCGCAAAAAAATCCAGTCTTGCAATTTCGGTCAAATCTATCGGTTTCATGAGATTATGGAAGCGGCGCGGATAAGACAGTGCATAACCTATCGGCCCTTTCATATCGGCATCTCCCATCTGGGCTATTGACGTACCGTCCATAAATTCGACCATCGAATGAACTACCGCCTGCGGATGTATAACGACGTCGATTCTGTCTTCTTTAAAACCAAATAAAAACGAAGCCTCTATTATTTCAAGCCCTTTATTGGCGAGCGTTGAAGAATCTACGGTAATTTTCTTCCCCATCTTCCATTTAGGATGGTTTAATGCCATATCGACTGTTATACTCTTGAAATAGTCTTTATCTTTGTCATAAAAAGGTCCGCCGGATGCAGTCAAGATTAATTTTTTAACGTCCCGTTTGACTCCGCTTTTAAGGCACTGAAACAGAGCCGAATGCTCGGAATCCACAGGAATTATTTTAGCTTTATGCTTTTTTGCCGTTTTGTTTAGAATGTCTCCTGCCATAACCATGGATTCTTTATTCGCAAGCGCAAGGTCTTTGCCTGCCGCAAGGCTCCGGTAAGAAAGCAAAAGCCCCGCGGAACCGCTTATGGCGTTCAATACCACGTCGAATATACCGTCGGAAACCGCTTCATGCAGTCCTTCTTCCCCGAAAATTAATTTCGTCTTAACGCCTTTTATGTTTTTTAAACCGTCTTTAGCCTTATCGTATTCTATTTTCGAAGAAAGAACGCAGTATAAAGGTTTAAGCTTTATAACCTGTTCTTTTAACTCCTGCGTAAAATGCCCCGCCGCAATGCCTTTTACTGCAAGGAAATCCGGATATGAGACGGCTACGTTTACGGCATTTCTGCCTATAGAGCCGGTAGAACCGGCAAGAAATATATTTCGCATAATATATATAATGTATATTTATTTAATGTATGTCGGTTATTTTCTATTTTGAGCAAAAAATCGAAATGTAATAAAAAAACGGGGCGGCAAGTATCAGGCTGTCTATTCTGTCTAAAATACCGCCGTGGCCCGGAATTAAATATCCGGAATCTTTTTTTCCGCCAATCCTTTTAATTAAAGATTCCGTTAAATCACCAAACATTCCGGCTATAATAGTAACGGAAGACAAAACTATAAATGAAAGAAAGGTAAATTCCTTATATTCGCTTATAAATATCCTAAATATAAGAGCCGTGAGGACGGCGGCTAAAAAACCTATTACTGCTCCCTCTACGGTCTTTTTGGGACTTAAAGAGACGATAAGCTTATGCGTGCCGAAATGCCTGCCGCCGTAATAAGCGAAAATATCGGATGCCCATACAAGTATAAATAAAAGCAGAATAAGCATTCTGCCTCCGGAAATTTCAAAAATTTTAACGAGGAAAGATATAAGAAAGCCGGTATAAATTATTGAAAACAGATCTATGAATAAGGTTTTTCCAAAATCTTTCTTAAAAGAAAGTACGTTTTTAAAAAAGATTAAAAAGACCGAAATAAATAAAATAAATATAAATGCGCCGTCTTTTAAAAAAGCAAAAGAGAATGAAGTTAAAATCGCAAGCAATTCGGGGAGTATAAAATATTTATATTCCGGCAAATCGAAAATCGAATATATTTCATAAACGGAAAGCGCCGTCATAACGGCAGAAACTATGAAAAATTCATATATATTCAGCAGAAATATAGATAAAATTATAATTATGCCGAATATAATGCCGAATATAAATCTTTTAGGGTCGAAATTAGGTTTTTCCAAATCGCCTTGACCTTTTTTCGTAATTTTTTAATGCAGCTATTAAATTTTTCTTTCTAAAATCCGGCCACAAAG
>JAJYWW010000125.1 GCA_021791295.1 bacterium
CAACGGCGACAGATACGACGGCGGCAATAAACTCGACCTGCTTAAAGCGCAGATAATTTACGGATTAAAAAACGACGAAATTAAAAAGGGTTTAATGGATTTTATTAAAAAATCGGAATGGTGCAGGGATTAAAATTATGAAATTTTTTTATGAAGACGACGATTTAAGCAAAAAAATAATAAAATTTAGAAATGAAATAGAAAAACTTTTCCATAATAATTTCGGTTTGTTTAACGCTGAAGACTTGCCTTATTCTTTTAAAACAAACTCCGCCGCATACGCCCCGATAGATATCTATACCAACGAAAATACCTTAACCGTTGAAATCGAACTTCCCGGAATAAAAAAAGATAATATTGTGATAGGCATCCATCATAACGTTCTCGTAGTCCGATGGAAAGCCGAAAAGGCGGATAAAACAAAACCTGCAGTTAATTTTCACTGCCTTGAAAGAAGATTCGGCAGATTCGAAAAATTCGTTTTACTGCCCGTCTCTCCCTTAAAAGAAAATACAAACGCATCTCTATCAAACGGCGTTTTAAAAATAAGTTTCGATATAAGCGGTCTTTTTGTTAATTTTGATACTTTAATATCCATACCCGTATCTTAAAAAAATTTAGAGTAATTACGGTAAAAATATGATACAATAAATATATCTATATTGTCGTTAAAATTAGGCAATATTACAGGAGATACGCATGAATAATAATTATATAAACTTTTACGATTCCGAAAGTTTTTCCGAAAATTCGGGAAATAATCTCGGCGAAACGTCTATGGGAAGAGGGGAAAGCATAGAACAGCACGAACTTCCGGACGAAATTCAACTGCCTGAAGTAATTCCGCTTTTACCGGTAAGGGATATCGTCCTTTTTCCGTTTATGATTATTCCTCTTTTCGTCGGAAGAGAAGCATCAATAAAAGCGGTGGACGAAGCGCTTTCAAAAGACAGGCTTATATTGCTGTCCGCGCAAAAAGACATAATAGTAGAAGAACCTTCGCAGAACGACATTTACGACGTAGGCGTAGTAGCAATGATTATGAAAATGCTTAAACTTCCGGACGGAAGGGTTAAAATCTTGGTCCAGGGACTGCTAAAAGCAAGAATAGAAACGTTTGTTCAGATTAAACCTTTTTATTTAGTAAAAGCTTCTAAAATAAAAGAAGAGACCGTAACGGAAATTACTCCCGCCGTGGACGCCTTAATGAGAAACGTTAAAGAACAGCTTGAAAAATACGTTTCGCTCGGCAGGCTTCCGTCGCAGGATATTTTAATTATACTGGAAAATATTACTAATCCAGGACGATTAGCCGATATAGTAGCCTCCAACATGGGCTTGAAAATAGAAGAATCCCAGAAAATACTGGAAGATACCAACCAGATTGAAAGGCTTAAAAAAGTAAACGATATTCTTGCAAGAGAAATAGAAATTCTTTCAATGCAGGCCAAAATACAGTCTCAGGCAAAAGAAGAAATGACCAAAACCCAAAGAGACTATTTCCTAAGGGAACAGCTGAGGCAGATAAAACAGGAACTCGGCGAAACGGACGAAAAATCACAGGAAATCAACGAATTGCAGGATAAAATTAAAGCGGCAAAAATGCCTGCCGAAGTTTTAAAAGAGGCGGAAAAACAGCTTGCCAGATTAGAATCTATGCATCAGGATGCGGCTGAGGCTTCGACTATTAAAACATATTTAGAATGGCTTTGCGATATTCCGTGGTCTAAAAAAACAAAAGACAATCTCGATATTAAAACCGCTAAGGAAATTTTAGACGAAGACCATTACGACCTTGAAAAAATAAAAGACAGAATCCTTGAATATTTAAGCGTCAGGAAACTGAACAAAAAAATGAAAGGTCCCATACTGTGCTTTATAGGACCTCCGGGCGTAGGAAAAACTTCCCTCGGAAAATCCATAGCAAAGGCGATGAATAGAAAATTCGTCAGAATATCGTTGGGCGGCGTACATGACGAAGCAGAAATAAGAGGACACAGAAGAACTTACGTGGGGGCGCTTCCCGGAAGAATAATTCAGGGAATCAAACAGGCGGCAACCAATAATCCCGTATTTATGATTGACGAAATCGATAAAGTCGGCACCGACTTTAGGGGCGATCCTTCTTCGGCTCTTTTAGAAGTATTGGATCCGGAACAGAATTCCAGTTTCTCCGACCACTATTTAAACGTTCCTTTCGACTTGTCTAACGTTATGTTCGTAGCAACCGCCAACGTTGCCGATACCATACCTTCTCCTCTAAGGGACAGGATGGAAATTATAAATCTTTCGGGTTACACTCAGGAAGAAAAGGAAAAGATAGCGGAAAAATACCTTATACCGAGGCAGATTAAAGAAAACGGTTTAAAAAAAGAATATATCGAAATTAAACAGAGCGCCTTAAGGACTATTATTGCAGGGTACACGCGAGAGGCGGGTTTAAGAAATTTAGAAAGGGAGATCGGCACGGTATGCCGTAAAGTAGCAAGAAGCATCGCAGAGAATAAAATAAAAAAATATATTATAACGGATAAAAATATACATAAATATCTCGGCGTAATCAAAATCCTTCCCGACGAAGAAAGGCAAAAGGACGAAATAGGCGTCGCTACCGGACTTGCATGGACTCCTTACGGCGGCGAAGTGCTTTACATCGAAACCATATTGGTTAAAGGAAAAGGCGGGGTTTCGCTTACGGGACAGCTCGGCGACGTTATGAAAGAATCGGCGCATGCCGCCGTCAGCTACGCAAGGTCTAAAGCCGACGAGTTAGGCATTAAAACAGACACTTTCGAAAAACACGATATACATATACACATACCTGAAGGGGCTATCCCGAAAGACGGTCCGTCTGCCGGAATTACTATGGCGACGTCTTTAATTTCGGCGGTACTTAAAAAACCGGTTAGAAAAGATATCGCTATGACCGGCGAAATTACCCTTAGAGACAACGTTCTGCCCATAGGCGGATTAAAAGAAAAGTCGTTAGCCGCTTTGAGGGCGGGAATAAAAACAATTCTTATACCCGAAAGAAATAAAAAAGATTTGGAAGATATTTCTCCGTTAGTTAAGAAAAATCTTAAATTTATTCCGGTTAAACATATGGACGAAGTAGTGAAATATGCGATAATAGGCGTAGATTCTAAGGAATCTAAGGAATCTTCAGATTTAAAGGCATCGACTGCTAAAAAAACAAATACTTACAAGAAAAAGGGTGATAGAAAAAGAAAAGTTTAACGAGTCGGAATTAATAAAATACATAAAAAAAGCCGGCTTAGAAACTCAAAGCTTTAATAAAAATTTAATAGTAGAATCTATCGGGGACGACTGCGCCGTTATAGAAGATAAAAATAAAATTCTTCTAAGCTCCGACAATATTACGGAAAACGTTCATTTTAGTTTGGATTTGTATGATTTTCGAGAAATAGGCAAAAAATCTCTTCTCGTAAATCTTAGCGATATCGCAGCTATGGGCGGAATTCCCCGATTGTTTCTTATGTCCCTTTTTATTCCTCAATACTTATGCACGTCCGATATTAAATCCATTATTAAAGGCGTTATAGAAGAAGCAAAAAAATATGAGGTATCCCTTATAGGCGGAAATATTTCTTCTGCTTCCGAACTTTCCGTA
Organism: bacterium; assembly: GCA_021791295.1. The sequence goes on from JAJYWW010000125.1 coordinate 3,632, forward strand.
TCTATAACGATTATAGGCGATTGCGAAAGCGCAGGCATTAAAAGATTCGGCTCAAAAAAGGGGGATGCGGTCTATGTATCCGGAGAAATCGGAAACTCATGGATGGCTTTTTATCTTAATTCCAATAAAGATTATATATTTAAAAACAAAACGGGTCTTAAATCATCGGATAAAAAATTAATAACGGATTTTATAAATAAATATAAACTGCCGAAACCGAGAATAAATTTAGGCAGAACATTATATACAAAAAATCTTGCAGGCTCTTTAACGGATATAAGCGACGGGATTTACAAAGATATTTTTAACGTAGCGGCTAAAGGATGCGGATGCCGTATAAACGTCGAAGATATACCCGTAAACGAAGAGCTTAAAACAATAGCGGGTATTTTAAACATAGAAAACTACATCGACGATATAATTTCATTCGGCGAAGATTACGAACTTTTATGGACTTTCGACAGGGAATATACCCGCATAGAGCTTATGGAGCTTAAAGGTTCATGCGGAACGAATATAAAAAAAATAGGCTTTATAGACGAAAACTCAGCAAAGATTACCTTTATAAAAAACGGTAAAGTTTTCCTGCCTGAAAACCATACTTTCAGGCATCTATAATAATTAATATAAATAAATATAATTAGGCAAAATTAGGCAAAGGCCGTCATATAAATATGACTGCGTAAAATATGGATTTATTACTTTTTTTATTTTTATTCATTTTATTTCTGGCTGTATCTTCGGTTTTTTCAATTTCGGAGTCGTCGATATTTTCTCTTAATCAAACAGATATCGACGAATTAAATTTAAGAAAAAAAAACAAAGTTATATTTTTAATAAGAAACTCGTCTATATTTTTGGTAATAATCCTCATCGGAAATATGACGGCAAACGTCATAACCGCAAGCATAGGGTCTATAATTTTAAATATTTATTTTAAAAATATTCCCGTAATTTATTCGATTATTCTTATATCGCTCATACTGATTATTATCGCCGAAATAATTCCAAAAATAGTAGCGTTAAAAAAACCGATAGAACTTTCAATGTTCGTTTCCGAGATATTTTACGGAGCGGTCTATTTTACGGGGTCGTTTATACAAAAAACGGGGCTTAAAGGAAAAAGGCTCCAGCTTAAAAAAGAAGAATCCATATCTAACGAAGAACTCAGAACTATCATAGAAATAGGGAAAAACGAGGGCGAGATTAAAGAGAAAGAATATGAATTTATAAAAAATTTCCTTAAACTTTCTTACTTGAAAGCCTCTAATATTATGACTAAAAAAGACGCCGTTTTTGAATTAGACGTCGGAACTCCGGTATCCGCCGCGGTAGAATTGATAGAATCTTATCATTTTTCAAGAATTCCGATATATTTTAGGGAAAAAGACAATATAATAGGAATAATTTTATCAAAAAACATCCTGTCTAAAGTCTATAATAAGAGCGAAGCAAAAAGAACGCTTAATTCCTTTATGATTAAGCCTTATTTTATTCCAGGCTCTAAAAATGCGCTGGAGCTTTTCAGAGAACTGCAAAAGAAAAAAATTCATATGGCCGTAATCGTAGATGAATACGGAAAAATGAAGGGCGTAATTACAATGGAAGACCTGCTGGAAGAAATTTTCGGCGAAATAGAGGATGAATATGACGTTCAGTAATATTTTAGGCGGCGCTTATATTTATATTCCGATTATTATAGGCGCAATAATTTTAGAGGGTTTTTTCGCAGGCTCGGAAATAGGCATCATAAGCTACGATAAAATAAAGATTAAACATAAAGAAGCCGGCGGAAACAGGCTTGCAAAATTTTTGCTTGCAATGACAAGAAAACCTGAAAGCACTTTTTCTACGTCTTTAATCGGAAACAATTTTGCTTACACAACTGCTACTATTCTTGCTACGTCAATAATTTATGCATATGCAAAGTCTTACACTCCTGTTATAGTCGCCGTTATTCTCACGCCTGTTATGGTTATTTTCGGAGAAATTATTCCAAAAATGATTTATAGGCGGCATGCAAACAGTCTTATGCTTAAAAGCATTCCGTTTATAGCTTTTTTTTCTTTAATTTTTTTTCCGATTAATATAATTTTCATCGGCTTTTCAAAAATTTTAAATATAATATTTAAAAGCAAGTCAAAAAATGTTTTTCTGACTAAAGACGAACTTATAAAAGTACTTACAATAAGCGGCAATATCGAAGAATTTAAAGAATACGACAAAAAAATAATAAAAAGAATATTCGAGTTCGGCGGCAAAACGGCAAAAGACGTTATGATTCCTTTAATAAACGTTATAGCTCTTAACGAAAACGACGGCATAGACAAAGCAAGGCAGATTTTTGCGGACACGAATTATTCCAGAATTCCCGTTTATTCCGAGCGCATAGATAATATTTCGAGTTTAGCTTTTGCTTTTGACGTATTTAATCCGAAAAACGCCGAAAAAGTCGTAGGAGAGATTGCAAAACCTGTTTTATTTATTCCCGAAACACTAAAAATAACAAATATAATGCTGAAAATGCAAAAAAGCCGCCAGCAGATGATCGTAGTAGTAGACGAGTACGGAGGCGCTTCCGGAATAATTACTTTTGAAGATATTCTTGAAGAAATAGTCGGCGAAATAAGGGACGAAACCGACGAAGAAGTTGCGATGTACAAAAAAATAGGTAAAAATACTTACCTGATAAATGCGAGGTTGACCTTAGACGAGCTGTCGGAGATTTTTAACTTAAGCGCCTTAAATAACGAAGAAGCGGAATATGAAACGGTATCCGGATTAATAATGGACCGGCTTGGACGCATACCCGTTTCCGGCGAAAAATTTACTATAGACAACATAAATTTTACGATTTCCAAAGCAACGAGCAAGTCAATCAAAGAGGTGATAATAAGTTTCTGATACGGAGGAACGTCTTAGAAAAAAGGCGTCAGATTAATTTATTTTCGAACGATGTATTTTATTAATGCACAAAAGCAATTCGAAAATAAATTAATCTGACGCCTTTTTTTGTGATACCTTTTTTTCTTAGTTTCCTATAACTTTGTCTATCATCTGTTTAAAGGAACCTTTGGGGGCGGCTCCGACTATCTGGTCGGCTACCTGCCCTTTATTAAACAGGATGACCGTCGGAATGCCTCTTATACCGTATTTGCCTGGAATAATCTGATTTTCGTCGACGTTAACTTTGCCTACTTTAATTTTCCCGTCGTAATCGGATGCTATTTCGTCTATTACTGGTGCAACTGCTCTGCAGGGAGCGCACCATACCGCCCAAAAATCGACGAGTACAGGTTTGTCGGATTTTAAAACTTCCGAATCAAAATTTGAATCGGTAAACGCTAAAACTTTTTCTGAAGACATTTAGTAAATCCTCCTTAATAGATTTATATTTTTTTATGCAACAACTCTCTGTTCAGCCCTTAAAACCAATGAATCAGATATCTTATTAAACACGCCCTGAACTTCGGGATGAATATCTTTCGTCATAATAGGTTCACCTTTGTCGGAAAGTTCGCATATTTCTTCTACTATCGGTATTTCTCCAAGGAAATTGACGCCGAGTTTTTCTGCGGCAGTTTTTGCCCCGCCGTGTTTAAATATATCCGAACGTTTATTGCAGTGCGGACATATAAAATAGCTCATATTTTCGACGAGTCCAAAAACGGGAACGTTTACTTTATCGAACATCGCAAGAGCTTTCTTTGCGTCGATAAGGGAAATATCCTGAGGAGTCGAAACGACTATTGCAAAATTTATAGGAACCGTCTGAACTAAAGTAAGCTGAATATCGCCGGTGCCGGGGGGAAGGTCTACTACCAAGAAATCTATTTCTCCCCATTCGACGTCTTTTAAAAACTGTGTTATAACCTGCATTACTACCGGACCTCTCCAGATAGCAGGAGCATCGTCGGGAATTAAAAACCCTAAAGACATAAGCTTAATTCCAAATTTTTCAAGGGGCACTATTTTATTGCTGGAAGTAAGGTCCGGTCTTTTATTTATTCCCATCATCATAGGAATGCTTGGACCGTAAAGGTCTGCGTCCAAAAGCCCGACTTTTTTACCCTGCTTTGCCAGCGTTATCGCCAAGTTTACGCTAAAAGTAGATTTGCCGACTCCGCCTTTTCCGCTTGCGACCGCTATGATATTTTTAACTCCGCTGATAGGGGACTGTTCGTCGAAGGGATTTTTGCTTTCATGACCGTGTCCTCCGCCGCATCCGCAGGAAGACCCCTCTTCTTCGTCGTGTCCTCCGCCGCAGCCGCAGGAATCTTCCTCGTCGTCGCCGCTTCCGCATCCGCAGGAATCCGCGCCTTCTTCATAGTAATCTTTATTTCCGTCCATTTCGCCGTCTCTGAATTCGCTGTTCATAAATAACCTCTCTTGTTAAATTAATTAATTTATTATGCTCTTTTAATATTTTTGCTTTTAAATCTCTTAATGCGCTTTAGCTTTAGATATTATATAAATATTTATATATCTATATAACATTATTTATAATATCATATTTTTTAATAATTTTCAATTTTATAATCTTCAGACTTGAAAGCGTCCATAAATGCGCTGACCGAAAATTCGGCTTTTCCTGCTCCGGCTTCACCGTAGCCTTCTGGAACCGGCAAACCGTACTTATAACGCAGTTCGTGCCATTTAAGCAGCAGTTTTACATAATATTCCAAAGGAGCCGAGGTATTTCCCATTTTTCCGAGCCTGCTCGTTTTTTCCGGACACCATGTAGTGTATCTGGGTATCACCCCTTTCGACATAAAAAAATCCAGCCCTTCGGCGGTTGAATCGACGGCTTCGTCGATATCGGCAAAACCGAAAGGTTTAGAAAGCTCGACTCCCGCGACGAAATTAGGTATAACTTTATATTCGCCGAATACCGATACGGCATCTATTATCCTTTTGACCCACTCGTCTCTCCCGATGAACTTAGATTTTCCCGGACATATTTTATCAAAAAGGTTTTTATCCCACACTTCAAAATTTGTATGATATATGTATGCGCCGGCATTTTTAAGGCGCATTAAATTTTCTTTGGTATGCGCCTGAACTACGACTTTGCTGATCCATCTGCCTTTAAACTTATCCTCTATAGCCTCAAGAAATCTTACGTAAAAATCTATTTCGGTATCGCCTTTAAATTTAATTTCGTCTATAATGCTTCCGCCTGTCAGGGTATATGCGCCGGCATTCGAGTCGTCCGCATCCGATATAATAGACAGAGCGCTTAAAATGTCTTCTACCGATTTTACGGCGGAATAATTTTTATTGGATTTTTTTTGATTTAAATAGTTGGAATTCATATCGCAGAATGCGCATTCGCTGGCGTCTTCAAAATACTGGCACATCCTGAACACCGCAAGATATATCAAATATCCCCATTCTATCGTGGGAGCGACGTCGCGGACGGATTTTCCCGATTCCGTTTTTTTAAGCATATACGATTTTTCCGGCGAAAACAAAACGTCTCCTATATAGTCTTTGTCTTTTCCTTTATCTTTATAGAGCCTATAACCTTTAGACTCTTTATCGTAAAGTACCGAATAGGCGGATGTTTTATTTATTCTGACGGATACAATAGTGCGCCTGAGGTTATACGGCCCGTTAATCAGGGCTATTTCTTCCGGATACTTCTTATTAATTACGTCTCCGTCGTTATCGACGTTAAACGAAAAAATAAAATAGGACTTGCCGGAAAAGTTTTCTTCAGGATTTACGTCGCCGAAAGAAATCCCCTGTCTTAATATATCCTCTTTTATTATAGATTCCGGATTTATATCGCATCCGTATTTTCCGATAAAAAAATCAAGTTCGTCTATATATCCGTTATTTTTGCTCATTTGTTTATTTTATTATATCCTTTAAAAAATTACAAATTTTTCTTTACATCGGTATAAGAAAATATTATAATGTACAAAAATATATGTAATACTAAATTATACTTTAATAATTTATATATTTTAAAAACTTATAAAATTAATGTATTAATTAATCATAAAGGAGATTTAAATAAAATGAAAAATTTAGAAGCCAAGCTTTACATTCTTTTTTCAATTTTTTTTCTTAATAGGGAAAAATTAATAAAAGATACGATAACAAATATACCTGCAAGTTATAAAGACGTTGCATACTTATCCGATATCGAATTTACCGTATTCGGTTATTTCGCCTATAAATTTACCCACTCTACTTCGAAAGAAAAAAAAGAATATGAAAAAAACGGCATCGTCGTTTCTTATAAGGAGCTTAACAGGCTGTACGTTTCGACTCCCCATCTCGCGACGGTTCTTAAAAAACTTCAGGACGAAAAACTTATAAAAAAAGCCACGCTCAACGAGGATAAAAGAAAAACCAATTACGTGCTGCCGTTTACCGAGCTTAAAAAATTTAACGAAATAAACGTTCAGGCGTTAAAATTTTGCGGATTTACCGATTCCGACACGCCTATAATCGACAGATTAATCGAAGGCGTTATAAACCTGCTTAAAACTAATAAAATAATTACGGAAGCGCAGTCTAAAAACCTTGACGATTTTCTGCTTAAGTCGGATAACTATTTTAAATTTTATTACATAGCTCTCGCTTTATGGACGAGCAGATATCTTATTACAAATTTCCAGATAAAATTGATGGGTCCATCAGAATTTATGGTTTACGCCATGATTATAAAATATTATATAAACGGCGAAAAAAAACCTATAACCACAAAAAAAGTTAAGGAAGAAACCGGACTTGCGCCGTCTATTATCAGCCAGAGTTTTAAAAAATTTATAGACGAAGGTATAATAATCAGAAAAGAGATCAATAAATTCAAGGTATATTTCCATATAAACAAAAAAGCTTTAGAGAAAAGGCTTGAGAATGATACAGTTTTAATCGAAGAAATTACTAAGAACTTTAAAAAGGGAGACGATAAAAAATTTGAAAAATTTATCGACAAACTTAGCGAAGCGATAACTTCTAAACTTAACGGTTTAGATAAAAATAAAATTTGTCCGAACAAAAAATGCGGAATGGAAATACCTCTTATGCCGGGACTAAAATACTGTCCGTATTGCGGCGAAAAAGTTGCATAATGTAGCGGCGGGTACAGATATTCTGAAAGAAATTATAGATATATTTTATATATTAGCCGCATATCTTGCAGGAAGTTTTCCTACGTCGGCTATAATCGCAAGAATAAAGGGAATTTCCGACCTTACTAAAGAAGGGAGCGGAAATCTCGGCGCTACGAATGTATCGAGGGTAATCGGCAAAAAGTTTGGCCTTATTACCCTTATTATCGATGCCGCTAAAGGTTTTTTGCCGGTTTTTTTTGCGCCGATTTTAATTAACGCTCAATATAAATACGCCGATTTTAATTTTCACCGGTCAATTCAGTGCAACGGCTGTTTAATATTTTACTCTTTGGTAATAATAGCTCCCGTAATCGGACACTGCTATTCGGCATTTATAAAATTTAAAGGGGGTAAGGGCGTTGCTACGGCTCTCGGGGTATTTTTGGCCGTTTCGCCTAAAGCCGTTCTTATTGCCTTTTTAGTTTTCGCAGTAATTTTATCCGCTTCAAAATATGTTTCGCTTGCCTCTATAGTAAGCGCATTTTTCATGCCGTTTATAGTATTTTATGCGTTAAAGAACATTTACATATTTGCGGCATCCATGTTAATAGCCGCATTAGTAATATATAAACATTCCCCTAACATTAAAAGACTCATAAACGGCACGGAAAATGCTATAAAGAAAAAACGTTGATTAAATAATTAATAAAACAGGCTCTTTAAACTGCTAAATATTATTTTACTTCAACTAACTTTGAACTTAATGCCGTAATAACGTTATTCACTTTAATAATCGCTTCGTAAATGTATATTTTCGGCGTTTTCTTAGGAAGTTTTACCGACAAAACCGTTTTATAGTAGCCTTCCCTTACTATATTGGTAGTCGATGTATGCGTATAAAAAATCTTTCCGTTTAAGCCTTCAAGTATCCTCGTTTCCTGTATATCTGAATTGCCGAGGTTAGTATGCGTTCCAAGAACGTCGTATTCCATGTTTAAGCTTATAGTGCCACCCGCTTTCACGGATTTAGGAACCGTAAAGATTTTTAAATTCGATATAAGAACGCCTTTTACTTCTTTAAAATTTATTTTGAGACTGCTTTGGGGGTCGTATATAAATTCGTTGCTTGCAAGCCGATACGGAACGCCGAGCATAGACAGTCCTCTTATCCTTCCTTCGCGCGTTACCACATATTTTCCCGTAACATAGCCTACGCCGTAGCCTATGGATAATCCGGCGGCAGTTCCGATTATTGCGCCTATCGGTCCTCCCGTAAGCGCTCCTACGACAAACCCTGTTCCAGCTCCGAATATAGCTCCCGTAGTTCCGCTCGCCGCAGTCGCCCGCGAAGTAGCGCACCCGCTTAACGACGAAGATACTAAAAATATTGCGAGAATTAAAACAAGGGATATAGTAATTTTTTTCTTAATTTTCATTGATTCGTGCCTCCTATTTTTTATTATGTTCTTATTTATTATAATATAGTGCCGTTGTAATACCTGCCGTATTATTTTAAAGTATTATTTTTTTTCTGTTTCGGCAGAATTGACGTCCTCTGCATCATTTTGCATTTTCCCGCATCCAATCGCGGCAAAAGATATAAATTTAAAAATTTCCGACTCTATCGTAAATATGTTATCAAATATAATATCGGTAATTATATCTTTATCTTGATTATTAGGAAACAACATCATGCCGCCGATATATTCATTTTGAGAAAATCTGTTTATCCAGACGATATTTCCGCTAACTCTTAAAAGAATATTGTTGTAATTAAGCTGTATAAAACCGGATTTCCCTGCCAGACCCATCATGCTCTTTTCGGAAGAAAACAAAAAACCTATTCCGTCTTTGGATATATCGTTTATTTTAACCGTATGAACGTGATTGCCTATCATCATTTGCGATTCGATTTGATTTCGCAATAAAAATCTGGGGTAGCGTCTTTTATTGTTTTTCATCGTCACGAAACTCAATTCGTCGATATGAACCGATTTATCGTTATTAATTTTTTTTATTCTGCCTAGAATAGGCGCAAAAAGAAAAAACACTCTTAAAATCAAAAAATTGCCGGGCGCAGGCATATTGACTATTTTTTCTTTGAACTTAATCACGCATCCCGAACTTTGATTCTCCGTAACCGACAAAATTGCACCGCACGAATTGTTCTCCTCGCCGAACCATAAAGCCTGAACCTCATGATTATTGACTTTAACATATTCAATGACTCTTTTTATTATTTCCGATTCAATATCTGCGTTTAATTTAACTTTGTTATTCATCCTTTTTTGTTCCCTAAAATTATTTATAATCGTTAAGAAAATTTAAAAGATTTAAAAGATTTTGAAGATTTTGAAGATTTT
>JAJYWW010000168.1 GCA_021791295.1 bacterium
AAAGAAAATGTATCGCAATGAGAAAATATTATGCCGATTATATATTAATTTCGGCTCATCCGCTGCGCTATTGTCCTGTTTTTTTAAAAAACGGAGAATTGACCTCGGATGAAACTTCCGGCAGGATTATCGGCATAAGAAGCACAAAAAATTATAAAAATAATCAAAAACATAAAACTCTTATAGTACCCGGTTTTATTAACGCTCATGTTCACACAGACCTTACTTTTAAACCGAATATTCTAACCCCCCGTATCTTTTCAAAATGGGTTTTATCCCTCATAGAAAAACGCAAAAATTTTACGGCGGAAGAAAAAACAAGCTTAAGGGTTAAAGCCTTTTCCGATTTTGTTAAAAGCGGAACTACTTCGGTATCGGATATTATAGACCCGTCATCTTTTTACGATATAAAAGATATAAAATCGCGTACCGCTTTAGTTCCGCGTGTTAAAGCATTAATCGAACTTAGGGGTCTAGATCCGGAAACGGCTTCGCAAAAAATAAAAGAATTTGAATGCCTGTTTCAACAAAACGCTTTCGAATCTATTGGCATATCGCCTCATGCCGTATATTCCGTATCTGAAAAATTATTCGAAGAAATATTAAAATTAAATAAAAAATTAAAGCTTAAAATAGCGATACATGCTTCCGAACATGCTTCGGAAAAAGATTTTATAAGCGGTAAAGGAGGGGATATAGCCGAAAATCTCTTGCCTGCGCTTATGCTTTCAAGATATTCCTTGCCGCAGAAGCGTTTCAGGTCGCCCGTTTTTTATCTGGATTATTTAAAAATATTAAGTACAGAAGTTTCTTTAATACATGCTAACGAAATCGACGGCGAAGATATAGATTTAATAAAAAAAACAGGCGCCGATATTATTCACTGTCCAAGAAGCAACGCTTTTTTTAACTCCAAAAAACTTCCTTTAAAAAAAATATTGGAAAAAGGAATTTCAGTTTCAATCGGAACGGACGGTCTTTATTCAAACGAATCGCTTGATATTTTAGACGAATTGAAATACGCAAGGGAAATTCATCCCGAAGTGCCCGCCAAAGATTTAATAGACGCCGCAACTGCCGGCGGAGCAAGGGCGTTAGCCGTAAACGGCGTTACCGGAACCCTTGAAACCGATTCATACGCAGATTTCACGGTCTTCAACTTAGGCGAAAATATCGCTCTGAATGAAGAAAATCTTTACGACTCGTTAATTTCTTTGAAACAGGACGATATATCCATGGTAGCGATAGGAGGCAATATAGTTTATGAAAATAGTTTATAATTATTTTCTAAATCTAAATTTTAAATTAATATATAATTGCCATATACAATTATAATAAAGTATAATAAAGAAAGTTATGAAAATTATAACCGAAATAGCCGAGATGAAAGAATTCTCGCGTAATTTGAAAAAGTCCGAAAAAAAAATTTCTTTCGTGCCTACCATGGGTAAACTCCATAAAGGTCACATAAGCCTCATAGAATCGGCTAAGCGTTACGGGGAAACCGTAGCGTCTATATTTGTAAACCCTCTGCAGTTTGGTCAGGGCGAAGACTTTGATAAATATCCGAGAGACATCGAAGGCGATGAAAAAATTTTATCGGACTTAGACGTTCAGGTACTTTTTTATCCCAAATCCGATATAGTAAAAAATACAGATACTTTTATAGTTAATCCAGAATATTCAAAAAATTTAGAAGGACTTTTCAGACCTTCGCATTTTCAGGGCGTGCTTACGATAGTTATGAAACTTTTTTGCATAGTAGAACCCGATTTTGCTTTTTTCGGCTTAAAAGATTACCAGCAGTACGCTTTAATAAAGAAAATGGCGGAAGATTTTTTTCTAAACGTTAAAATTATTCCGGTGGAAACGGTAAGGGAAGAATCCGGACTTGCAATGAGTTCGAGAAATACATATTTAGACGTTGCCGGAAAAGAGGCGGCAAGCGCTTTTTATAAAATACTGTCGTCGGCAGCCGATTTATTTAAAAAAGGAGAGAAGTCGGCGGAAAAATTAACGGGATTTGCCGTAAAAGAGTTGATAAAAAACGGTTTTAAAGTTGACTACGCCGAAATAACGGACCCGGCCCTTAATAGAAAATATCAAAATGCAGAGAATGGCGATATTCTTCTTGCCGCAATCAGATACAAAGAGATCAGGCTTATAGACAATATTTTCTTATTAAACACGGTGCCGGAATTTAATTCGGGCACCGTCTCCGTTGAAAAATGAAATTTTTATGATATTATTATTACAGATATAATAGTGGGGACAGAATTCAATTCTGTCCCCAACGCAAAATGGGAAATTAAAATACCAAATATAAAAATCCTAAGAGGCGCATATGAAAAAAGATATATTTTTCACCGTTATATTTGACCACGAATCTATAGCAAAGACGACTTCTAAAAAAGACAAAGTTATTTATTATAAAAATCCCGATACTAAGCAGAAAATTAAAATTATCGAAAAATTAGAAAAAAAAGCCGCCGAAGACTGTATAAAATTCAATCAAAGGCGATTGTCCAGCATATTTAAACCTGTTTTTGAAGGCAGGATACTGTTTTATAACGACGAATTTAATGCTTTGCGGGAATTTAACGACCAAAATGAATTTATAGATTTTGCCGGCGATTTTTTTGAACGGTTAAAAAATCATTACGGTATAGATATTATAGATTATTCCGCAATAACCTTAAGCAATAAACTAATGCTCAATGAATATGCGCCGCACGTATTCGATTTCGAAATATTTAATTACAGTTTTACGACGCATAAAGCCGTAAAAACCGATTTCGTTAAATCATCCAATATTAAAAAACTTAATGAAATAGCCAGACACGTAATAGACGAAAAGAAATCTCTTTCGGCCGCTAAACAAAAACGCGCAAAGATTAAAGAAGAAGTTAAGGCAAAAGCGGAGCCGAAAAATGTAAAAATGAAATCAAAAATAGATGTTAAGGGTGAAGTTCAATCCGTAGAAAAAATAAAAGAGCCGAAATTTATCGAAAAAGAGGAAAAATTTAAAAAGCAGCCTATTAAGAAGTTGGTTTCCGAACTTTCAAAAAACCGGATATCCAGAAAACCGACTTCTAAAAAAGAAGTCGAAATTGAAAGCGGTTTAACCGATATAATTCCTGAAATTTGCGAAGTAGAATACGTCGAGAACGAAAAAAATATAGGCGAGCAGATCGGACTTATCTCTTTAAGCTGGAGCCGTTTGAGCCCCTCGGAAAATATCCCCGTTTTAGAATATGGACAGCCGGTGGAAATTTCCGGAGAAAACATGGTCAGGATATATTTTCAAAAACCGAATGTCAGGCAGATAGTATGGAGATTTAGGCAGAAACCTGAATCTTCTTCATATAAACCTATACTCAGGGTTTATAAAGACGACGATATGCTGTGGTATGAAGTTTTAGACGGATATTACGGCAGCAGATACGTTATATTTCCTGAAGATCTAGAACTTTCGCAGACATGGGCAGAGATTGGATATTTAACTGATGAAGGAAGTTTTATTTTTATAGCAAGAAGTCCGATATGGCCGCCATCCTGTCTTTATAAAAAACTTCCTAAATTAAAATTAGAAAGAAAAATTAACGGCATGAGCGGCAGGTTTATAGGGGCTACCGAAAGTATTCCCGGCGGTAAAAACCTGCCCGTTAATATTAATTTTACAAGTTCGGGAGCCGGCTTTTCCGCATCGGGAGAAGGATTTACGCCGTCGGGAGAAGGCGTAAGGTAAATATTATTTGGGTAGATTAATAAATAATAAAATAAATCGGAGATAATATTATGTTTGATGCAAATAGAAAAAATACCGGCAAGTGGCTGCCCGTATTGCATTTTCATCTTCCTTACGTCAGGCATCCGGAAAGTTCTAAATATCTGGAAGAAGAATGGTATTTTGAAGCCGTTACGGAAACATACCTTCCATTACTTGAAAGTTTCGACAACCTTGAAAGCGACGGAATAGATTTTAATTTAACGATGTCTTTAACCCCGACGCTTTTAAGTATGATGAACGACGACCTGCTTTCGGAGCGGCTAAAAGATTATATAACATTGAGACTTAAAGTTCTCGACGAAGAGGCTTTCAGAACGGAAGGCGATCCGGAATTTCATCCCGTAACCCTGTTTTACAGAAAAAGATACAGAAACTGGTATGAAAAAATTAAAGATAACGGAGGAAAATATCTTATAAAAGGTTTCTTGAAGCATTTTCGCAACGGACATTTAGATATTATAACTTCTTCCGCTACCCATGCTTTTTTAATTTCTATGGTCGGCGAACCCGAAGCTATAGCCGCTCAAATAGAAGTCGGCATAGAAACGCATAAAAATATACTCGGCGTTACTCCTAAGGGTATATGGCTGCCGGAATGCGGTTATACTGAAGGTTTTGACGGTATTCTTAATAAATACGGACTTCATTATACTTTTTTGGACAGGCACGGCATAGATTTTGCCAAACCTAATCCGGTTAACGGATGTTTTTCTCCCATAATAACTCCTTTTAACGTAGTAATGTTCGGCAGGGACCCCGAAAGTTCAAGGCAGGTCTGGTCGTCTAAAGAAGGATATCCGGGAACTCCAGTTTACAGGGAGTTTTATAGAGACGTAGGTTTTGACTTAGATTTGCCGCATTTGACGCCTTTAAGGCATGGAAGCCTTAAAACTTTTACCGGTCTTAAATATTACGCGATTACTGGGCAGGGTAATTATAAAGAAGCTTACAGGCCTTCTGCGGCTAAGCGCAAAGCATATGAACACGGCGCTCAGTTTGTCTATCACAGAGAACTGCAGACTCAGTATTTAAAAAATTATATAGACGAACCGGTGGTGACTTCTATGTACGATGCAGAACTTTTCGGACACTGGTGGTTTGAAGGCCCCTGGTGGATTGAAGCCGTTTTTAGAAGAATTAATGAAAACGGTTTCGTAAAATCTGCAAAAGCAATAGACATAGCAGATGAAACAATCTTCAAACTTAACGGTCTTTTAAAAAAATACGACGACGAAAAATCATATCTTCAATTAGTCGAAAATATCAACAGAAACAATGCAAAAAACGGCGTTTTTATCGCACAGCCCGCAACTTCGTCTTGGGGAGGCGGCGGTTATGCGGAGGTTTGGCTGAACGGAAAAAACGACGTAATACAGCCTTTTTTGTCAGACATCGCTTCCGTTCTTATAGATATTTGCAAAAACGGTATTAATCGTGTAAAATATCCCGAAGTCTTAAATCAGGGCGCAAGGGAACTGATACTCGCTCAATCCAGCGACTGGCCTTTTATGCTGACTACGGGGCAGGCGGTCAGTTATGCCGAAAGGAGAGTTAAAGCCCATTTAGTCAGGGCAAAACGATGCATTTTAATGGCGGTTGGAGAAGAACCTCTTGATTATGCATGGTTTAATGATATTTCAGGTAAAGATAATATCTTTCCTAATCTTGACGCCTTAAGTTTATACGGAAAGGATATATGCTGAGACGCAAATCGAATATTAATTAATTTTACGCGAAATATGAATCTCATACTATTGTGGCATATGCATCAGCCGGAATACAGAAATTCCGGTGGCGAATTTGCGTTGCCATGGGTTTATCTGCACGCTATAAAAGATTACATCGACATGCCGATTAACATACTTTCCAATTCCGGCATGAAAGCCAATATAAACATTACCCCCGTATTAATAGACCAGTGGCAGGATTATAACTACCGCATAGAAAAGGCGCTCGCAGAAAAAGACGCAAGGAAGGCGCTCGATATTTTACCCGATAAATTTTTAAAACCGCTTTTATTTAAAAGCGTTGACGACGGCGGAGAAGATATAAGAAAATGGATGTGCGACCATTATATATGGTCTAATTATGAACAGATGGTATGCAGGTTCGACGATTATAAGGTTTTATACGACCTTGCTTTGTCAGGTTCCCGTCAAAGGTACTTAAACGACGATTTTTATTTCGATTTGTGCGTATGGTTTCACCTGTCTTGGTGCGGCGAGTGTATGAAAAGATATGATCCCGTAATAAATTATTTAATAAGAAAAGGCTCCGGCTATTCGGAAGGAGACAGAAGAATACTGCTTGAAAGACTTTTAGAATGGATGAAATACGGTATTGCTTTATATGGATTTCCTGCGGTAAAAGGCGGAGAGCCTCCGGAAACGTTTCCCGAATATCCTCATATGATAGAAAAAAGCAAACTTGAGGAATTAAAAGCCCGGAAAAAAGGCGAATACGAAATAAGTTTATCACCCCATTATCACCCGATAATACCTTTGCTTTTAGACATTCACTGCGGAGGAATTTCCGCCCAGATGACAGGCATATATTATGAGCCGGTTGGATTTGAAAGATACGGCGGCGGATTGGAAAGCGCAAAAAGGCATATGGATTCTTTAAGCGGATATTATAAATATACCGCAAAAAAAAATAGCGTAAAAGCTATGTGGCCTTCGGAAGGAGCCGTTTCGCAAGAAACGCTTCAACTCTTTAGCGAATACGGTATAGACATATGCGCAAGCGGCGAAGAGCTTTTATCTTCCTCTCTGGGCATCGATGCTCACAAACCCGTTTTTTCACAGGGGAAAAATATTATACCGTTGTATAGGGTATATAAATGGAAAGATACACGCGTTAAGATGTTATTCAGGGATTCCGGACTTTCCGACCTGATAGGCTTTACATATTCTAAATGGAGAGGAGACGATGCGGCAAATGATATTGTCGATAAACTAAACGCTATAGACGATTTCGATAAAGACGCCGCGGTTTCTATTATACTTGACGGCGAAAATCCTTGGGAATACTATTACGAAAACGGTTTTTATTTTTTAAACGATCTTTATTCGTCGATATCTTCGTCCGTTAAAATTACGCCTCTTCTATTAAGCGAAGCCGCCGGCTTATGCAATGAAAACAACGGCGCATGTATGAAGCTCGACTATATAGTGCCGGGTTCGTGGGTAAACGGAAATTTAAGAATGTGGGTCGGCGAAGAACAGAAAAATAAAGCCTGGTCTATGCTTAACGATGCAAAAAATGTTTTGCTCGATTCGATTCGGGAAGGAAAGATTAACAAAACAGATTTAGAAGAGGCTTTAAAGAATCTTATGTCCGCAGAAGGTTCAGACTGGTTTTGGTGGCTTGGCCCCGACAGCCCTTTATTTTCGCAGTCTTCCATGGAAAAAATTTTCAGGGATTTTTTAAAAAATATTTACGTAAAAGCCGGCAAAAAAGTGCCTGATTTATTGTATGAATCCCTGTCTTCAACAAAAAATCTTATTGCCGAAAAGGGCGGAATAATGAAAAGAGGCGGAGATCTGTAAATTTTAACTATATGACTAAATTTATCTTAGGATTTCATTGCCATCAGCCCGTCGGCAATTTTGATTTCGTCTTCAAAGAAGTTCATCAAAAATCTTATTCGCCCCTTATCAGAACCCTTTTCGGTCTTAACGTAAAATTTTGCCTGCACGCTTCCGGCGTACTTTTAGAATGGTGGGAAGAAAACGATCCCGAATTAATCGAAATAATAGCCGAAGGCGTAAATGCCGGTTTAATAGAGCTTATAGGAGGAGGATATTACGAACCAATTCTTGCCATGATTCCGCCGAAAGACAGATTGAAACAGCTTGAAATGCTTAACGAGGCTCTAAAAGAGCTTTTTGGAGTATATCCTTCGGGCGCATGGATAACGGAAAGAATATGGCAGCCCGATATAATTAAAGATTTAAAATCGGCAGGATTAAATTATGCTTTTTTGGACGACTTTCAATTTTTTCAAGCGGGCATTTCTCCCGACTGCATAGACTCCGTTTTTAGAACCGAATACGGAGGGGAATATTTCGATATTTTTCCTATACATGAAAGATTAAGATACAAGATACCTTTTGCCGAACCGTCGGAATCTTTAAACGAGATATTATACTTAAACGGAAGACGTTCCGATTTGTCGGTTATGTTCGACGACGGCGAAAAAATGGGAGGTTGGCCGGATACTTTCGACTGGGTTTACGGAAAAGAAGGAAACAAAGGCTGGTTGGAAAATTTTATCGATAAAGCATGTTCAAAAGACGCGGACAGTCTTTATTCCGACATAATTTTCGAGCTTCCTTCAAATTTATTGTGCAATACGGAAAAAAGGAATCCGGTATATCTGCCTATTTCAAGCTACAGGGAAATGGGAGAATGGACTCTGCCTCCGGCAACAAGAGACGCCTGCGAAAAAATAAAATCGATGAATCCTTCGGCTCCTTTAAGTTCCGGCATATGGCATAATTTTTTAACCAGATATCCCGAATCAAATCTCCAGCATAAAAGGATGGTTAATTTAAGCCTAAAAATAGATTATATTCAAGAAACTTACGGTAAAAATCTTAACGAAGCCGCCGCGGAACTTCTTAAGTCTCAGGCTAACGATGCTTACTGGCACGGAGTATTCGGCGGCATTTATCTGCCGCATTTAAGGCGAGCCGTTCACAAAGCGCTATTAACTTCCTACGTTTTTTATAAAGATGCCGTTAACGAAAAAATAGAGATAGAATGTTTTGATTTCGACTCGGACGGAGAAAAAGAATTTTTGCTTTCAAACGATTTGTGGTGCATAATTTATAAGCCTTCTTCTGCTTCTTTTTCGGCATTGGATTATATAGGAAAAGGATTGATTCATTCTCTCGGCGACGTATTCTGCCTGCATGAAGAATACGACATTTTCAAAATAAAAGAAAAAAATTCAAAAAAAGAAAGCATAGATAGCGATATAAAGAATAAAAACGGTTCGGAAGACGAGCCGCCTAAGACGATACATGACGAAACTAAATACCCTTCCGATTTATCTGAAAACGATCTTTTAACGTATAAAGACATTCTTCCTTCTTTTGAAATTTTATTTGAAAATAAACCGCTTTGTTTTTCCGGTACGGACATAAAAAATATATGCGAAAATAACGGCAAAAATTATATATTTGTCGAAACCAAGGCATACCCCGCCATTACCTGCGGCGTTGAAGCAGGGCGCAATAATAATTTAACCGATGTGAAAAAGGAAGGCATGCCGGATGAAATTTTAAGACTAAACATAAAGATAGATGAGTCTATATCTTTTTTCATAAAATCAAGGCCAAAAATTTCCGGAAATTTAGAAGTCGTTTTTAGGTTTGCTTTCCCCGGCGGCGACGGCCCTGCAGTCAGCGCAGATATTGACGGAGACGTAAAAGGAATTAATAATAGCATGAAAAAAAACAATGCAGCCGGATGCGATAATTTTATATATTTAAAAGATTCTTTCTGGGGCGGAAAAATAACGCTGAAAGAACGGACGGACTCTAATTTTTTAAAAAATTACGACGCGGTATTTAAACCTTTGACGACTATGTCGCTTTCCGAAAGCGGATATGAAAGAATTTTTCAGGGTATAGAGTTAAGATATAATTTTAATTTAAATACGGAAGAAGATTTTCGTAGTATAATATCTATAGACGTAGAAAAAATAAATCAATAAAAGCATTGAATTTTTAAAAAAGTATGCAAATAAAAACGGGTTAAAAAAAATGAGCGAATTTAATAACGAAATATGGTTTGTGGGGGCGGAAATGTCTCCGCTGGTAAAAGCCGGAGGTCTCGGCGACGTAATGGGCAGCCTTCCTAAATTTTTGCTCAGGGCGGGTATTAACGTGCGTGTGGTAATTCCGTATTACAAAAATATAATTCCTAAAAATTTATTGGATATAAGGGAAACTTATCCCGCAGGCAGAGTAAATTTCGGAGAAATCCCTTTTGAGTTTGGAATTAAAACAGGTTTTGCAATGGGCGATATTCCCGTAGTCCTTATAGAGCAGAATCATTTTTTTAACAGGGAGGAAGTTTACGGTACGCATGGAGGAGTTTGCGCATATAAAGACAACCTGTGGCGGTATGCAATGCTTGCTCACGGGACGGCATATGCGATGAAAATTCTTGGAATACCGTTAGTCGTCCATACGCACGACTGGTCCGGAGGATTTGTTCCCGCCGTCATCAGGCAGACGTTCGGAGATAAAAAAGTTTCGGTAAACGTAAGCGGTTCCGCCGAAGGTATTTTAAGCGGTAAATTGAGCAGGAGCGTAAGCGCAAAAGGATTAAGGCCGGCTATAGCGTTTACGATACATAATCTCGGTTATCAAGGTGTTTACGGTTTGGACGATTTTTACGATATAGGCTTAGATTTTAAATATAATTCTTCCGATGCATACGAACATTTCGGAACCATAAACAGCCTGAAGGGAGGGATTAAACTTTCCGATATAGTTACTACGGTAAGCCCTACTTATGCGCAAGAAATAACCGACAGCAGATTCGGTTTCGGACTTGACGGCGAGTTGAAAAATCTTCGCGATGCGAAACGGCTAAGAGGGATACTTAACGGTATCGATTTAGATTACTGGAATCCGAAAACCGACAGATTTATAAGCTATAATTTAAATATTAAAAACGACGGATACGGAATTAAAGATTATGCGGAATGGAAAAAATTTAAATTAAATAATAAAAAGGCGCTTTTTTCGGAAATTTCCCTGCCTTTAAAAAAAGATAATGACGGCAAAATACTTCCTCTTATAGGGGTAGTAAGCAGGCTTACCGAGGAAAAAGGTATAAACGAATTTTTAGACGCGCTTTTTAACTGGGGCGATTTTCCGTTTCAAGTAGTCATACTCGGAAGCGGCAAGGATTATATAGAAGGCAAAGCAAATTACCTTGCCGAAGTTTTTAAAGACAAGGTTTTTGCGCAGACCGGAAAATACGACGAAGCGCTTTCCCATAAAATATATGCGGCATCGGATATTTTCGTTATGCCTTCAAAGTTCGAGCCTTGCGGATTGTCGCAGATGATAGCCATGAGATACGGATGCGTTATTGCGGCGGGCGATACCGGCGGTCTTCACGATACCGTTTCGGATATTACAAATCCGGATGCTAAAAATCCGTCCGGAATACTCGTTCAATATACCGATTCTAACGGAATAGCCTGGGCTCTTAATTCTTTGTATAATATTTATGCATCGGGAATAGGCGGAGAAGAAAGCCGTAAGTCCGCCGGCAAAGAAATAGGCGGGGACAGGAGATGGGGCGATATCGTTATTAATTCGGCAAATAAACATTTTGGATGGGAAGATTCCGCAAAAGTTTACGAAGATCTTTATTATGATATTATTAAATAATATTTTATTTATGCTGCTTATCTCCCCGATAAAGACGGTTTAGCCGTTTTTTTTAAATAGTAAACGTATCTAATATCTGCCGGATTATAACGCTTTATTATCATTTTACTTTATTAAAAAAATATATTAAAATTATTCAATTAAAAATTAATACAAATAACATAAATCGGGAGAAATTTAATTTATGGGACAGAGTTTAACGTACAAAATTTTAAGTTCGCATCTTGTCGGCGGAAATTTAAAACAGGGAGAAGAAATTGCGTTAAAAATAGATAGGACGCTTACGCAGGACGCTACCGGAACTATGGCATATCTGCAGTTTGAAGCAATAGGCGTACCTAATGTAAAAACCGATTTGTCGGTCAGCTATATAGACCATAACACTCTTCAAACCGGTTTTGAAAATGCAGACGACCACAGATTCCTGCAGACGATAGCGGCAAAATACGGAATATTTTATTCTAAAGCCGGAAACGGAATATGCCATCAGGTTAATTTGGAAAGATTCGGCGTTCCTGGAAAGACGCTTCTGGGTTCCGACAGTCATACGCCGACCGCCGGCGGAATAGGAATGATAGCTATAGGCGCAGGAGGATTAGACGTTGCGGTTGCGATGGGCGGCGGGGCGTTTTATATGAACGTTCCCAAAGTCGTTTTGGTTAAACTTTCCGGAAAACTGCATGATTTTGTTTCGGCGAAAGACGTTATTTTAGAACTTTTAAGAAGGCTGACCGTTAAAGGCGGCGTAGGCAGAATTTTTGAATACGGGGGCGAAGGCGTAAAAACGCTGAGCGTTCCCGAAAGAGCTGTTATTACCAATATGGGCGCCGAACTCGGCGCGACTACATCAGTTTTTCCTAGCGACGAAAGAACTATGGAATTTTTAAAAGCCGAAGGAAGAATTCAGGATTATACGCCTATTTCCGCAGACGAAGACGCCGTTTACGACGAGATTATAGAAATTGATTTAAGTTCGCTTGAGCCGCTTGCGGCAAAACCTCATATGCCGGACCAGGTAGTAAAAGTAAGCGAATTAAAAGACGTAAAGGTAGACCAGTCGGCCATAGGAAGCTGCACCAATTCGTCTTATGCAGACTTAATGACCGTAGCGGCCATATTGAAAGGAAAAAAAGTGCATCCCGACGTTAGTCTCGTTATTTCGCCGGGTTCCAAACAGGTCTTTGAAATGATTGCAAAAAATGGAGCTCTTGCCGATTTAATAGCTTCGGGAGCGAGGATACTGGAATCGACTTGCGGGCCATGCATAGGCATGGGACAGGCTCCGCGGTCAGGCGCCGTTTCTTTAAGAACTTTTAACCGTAATTTTGAAGGAAGGAGCGGAACTAAGGACGCGAAAATTTATCTTGTTTCGCCGCAGACCGCGGCGGCTTCGGCGCTTACCGGTTATATTACTGACCCGAGGACGCTTGGAAAAGCTCCCGAAATTAAAATGCCGGAAAAATTCGATATAGACGATTCAATGATAATTCCGCCTTCTACTAAGCCGGAAGAAGTCGAAGTTTACAGAGGGCCTAACATTCAGCCGCTTCCCGTTCAGCAGAAACTTCCGGAATCCATATCGGGAAAGGTTCTGCTCAAGGTAGGCGATAACATAACCACCGACCATATAATGCCGGCAGGCTCTAAAATACTTCCGCTTCGGTCTAATATCCCTGCCATTTCTAAATATGTATTTGAAACGGTGGACCCGGCTTTTTCGGAAAGAGCGCTAAAGGAGAAAGGCGGTTTCGTAATAGGCGGCGAAAACTACGGGCAGGGTTCGAGCAGGGAGCATGCGGCGCTTGCGCCTATGTATCTTGGAGTTAAAGCCGTA
>JAJYWW010000074.1 GCA_021791295.1 bacterium
GAGGCACTAAAGAGGTGATAAGCATGTATAAGTGGACTGAAGTCAAAAAACTAAAAGCGAAAGGATTAGGAATTAAAAGAATTGCAAGAGAGCTTAATCTTTCAAAGAACACGGTTAAGAAATATCTTAAGTCTTCTCTTCCGCCCGTTTTTAAGAAGACGCAAAAACAAAGTTCTTTGGAGGAATTTAGAACCGAAATAGAAAATATGTTCCAGAATAAGTTTATCGGCACGCGTATTTATGAAGAGCTTAAAAAGTTAGGATACGAAGGCTCTCTTTCATCGGTGCATAGATTTATTCAAAGTATGAGGAAAACAAAAGAGATAAATACAAAACGCACTACCAGATTTGAGACAAAGCCAGGAGAACAGATGCAATACGACTGGTCGGAATGGCTGCTTCCGGTAGGAAATAAAAAAATAAAGATATACGTTCACGGCTTAGTTTTAGGTTTCAGCAGGAAAAAATATTATACCTATTCCCTTTCTATTTCTACCAAAGACGTTATAAGAGCTATAGTATCCGGAATAGAGTATTTTAACGGATTTGCAAAAGAGTTATTAATAGATAACCCTAAGCAGATGATACTTCTTCATAAAAAAGAAGTAGTAAGGTATAACGACGAGTTTTTGAGATTCTTAGGCATCTACGGCATAGATTCTAATCCGTGTCTGCCAAGAAGGGCAAGAACAAAGGGCAAGATAGAAAGACCGTTCTTTTATATAAAAGAACAACTTTTAAGAGGCCTTAAGATAGAAGACATTTCGGAACTTGAAGATATTATTGCGGATTTTACCGAAAATTACAACGCAAGAGAGCACTCTACTTTAAAAAGACCGCCCAACGATATGTTTGAAGAAGAAAAAGAGCGCTTAATAAGTATTCCTTCGGTAGAACCGAGAATTATCTACAATATGGATTTAAGAAAAGTAAGCGCCGACGGTTATGTATCTTGGGACGGAAAACTGTATCCCGTGCCGTTAAAATACTGCCTTAGTAACGTTCTGATTGATTCCGTTATGGGAAAGCATATAAAGATTTACGACGAAAAAGGCTTATTTATTGCGGAGCATAACAAAAATCTATTCAATGAAAGACCTATTCATCCGGAACATATTAAAATTAACGAAGCATGCATTCTTAACAGGAAGAACAAAAGATCTAAGCTTTTGAACAGATTTATAGAGCTAACGGGAGAAACAGGCAGCATGTTTCTTGAGGGTCTTGAAAAAAACACAGGCTTAAACGTTTACTGGCACGTATCGGAGATAATAAACTACATAGAGCTTTACGGAATAAAAAATGTTTTACCAGCAATAAACATTTGCCAAGAGTCGGGTTTTTACGATAAGAACTCCGTAAAAAGTTTAATTAAAACCGATATTGCTATAGAAAACTTTCAAAATGTGTTGCCTTTACCCGTAAATATAAAAAGAAATTTATCATACTACCGTATAGAGGAGAAATAATGAACGAAATAAATAAAAATATAGAATCTCATTTAAAATATTTAAAACTTAGCGGAATAATGCCCGTTTACGAAGAATTGTCGTTAAAAGCTACAAAATCAAAACTGCAGTATGAAGAATATCTTCTGCTTCTTTTGGAGGAAGAGATAAAAAGAAAACAGGACACCTCGGTTAAATCTAAAATAATATCGGCGAAGTTCCCTTTTGTCAAAACAATAGAAGAGTTCGATTTTTCTTTCCAGCCTGATTTTAAAGAAAAAGAGATAATAAGGCTATCAGGCCTTGGGTTTATAGAGAATAAAGAAAATGTCATATTCTTAGGACCTCCCGGAGTAGGTAAAACTCATCTTGCGATAGGATTAGGCATAAAAGCCTGCATTCAAAAATATAGGGTGATTTTTATATCCGCCGCAAAACTGCTGGAAGATCTTTTAATTTCTTCCAAAAACGGCACGTTAGTCAATAAACTTTTAATGTATTCGAGATTTAATCTCTTAATAATAGATGAACTCGGTTATATGCCTATAGTAAAAGAACAGGCAAATCTCCTTTTTCAATTAATTTCTATGAGATACGAAAAAGGTTCTATTATTCTTACCAGCAACTATAACTTCGACGACTGGTCTAAAGTATTCGACGATAATATAGTCGCCTCTGCAATAATAGACAGACTGGTTCATCACTCAAGCCTTTTTTATATTAACGGAAGCAGTTATAGGATTAAAGACAAAATAAGAAAGAAATCTTAATTTTACCCTTATAACCCCCTTGACCAAAGAATAAAACCTTAAATGCATTTGTCAAGGGTAAGGCCGTCAGGCCTTATGCGAAGCACGGGCGTTAGCCCGCCCTTTACAAATGCATAATTTAAGGTTTTAGATTTAATCACAAAAAGGGGGGTTATAAGGCGTATAAAATAAGAAAGTAAGAGGGGTCGAATTTAAATGCGGATGGTCAAATCTCTTGAGGCTCTTGACGAACAACATAAAAGGAGGTGATTAGATTAAATAAGGCGAAGAAAAAACAGGAAGGATTTAAAATTTGTTTATGTGCAAAATGCAAAAATTAAATTTATAATCGGTGAAAAACGGAATTTTTGGTCGGCGTTTTAGGGAATTTTAAATCGGCGTTGAAATTAAAATTTAAGACTAAAAAAGGAGGTGAAAATTATTTTTGTTCAAGAGGAAAATGGGGGGGGTCAAATTTAAATGCGGATGGGGGTCAAATCTCTTGACAAACAACAATCCCAAAAAAATTGCAGGTCATTTGGTTATGTCATATTGCTTTAAGTTTTAACTATCCTTTTTTTAAAAATTTAAAGGTTATCAAATTCGATATAGAACTTGATAACCTTTTTTTATGCCTGAAATCTTTTATTTTTAAAGGTTTTAAGACCAGTCCAAAAAAGTTATCAAATTTTCTAACAAAGAGATATATATATTTTTTAAAAAAAATTGTATGCAAATTTTTTTTTATTTCTATATACCTATTGTTTTTTTAAATTTGATAACTTTTTGGCATTTTGTCAGTAAATACAAGGCTTGAGCTTGATAACCGATTTGATAACCTTGATAACAAATGTTATTATAAAATATATAATATATTAATAAATATAATAACTTATAAACTTTATTCTATTTTTTAAAAGTTATCAAATTATTTTAGCTTGATAACTGCTAATAACTACGCTATTTTTATCTCGTCAATTTCTATAAACACGCATAAAATAAATAAAATAAGCTTTTTAAAAAAAGCGGAACTTATTTAATAAACTCTCAAGAATCTATGTTATTTTTAGTTTAAAAAACTCATTACAAAACAAAGTTTTATATACATAGTTTAAAAATATCACTAAATATCGCAATTTTATTTGCTTTGTTTAAAAAACTTAATAAATATATATTTCAAAAAAATATTTGACATTTTAAATCTAATAAGATATGATAATAATACAATCATAACAAAATTTATAATAAAAAGGGGATTGTAAATGAATAACGAAGTCGTAAAAAATTTTATAATCAAAAAATTTAAGCTTAAAGAGGACATTGACAAAAATAAAAAAATATTTTCAATATCCGACTTATTGAAACTCGCTAAAAATCTCGACTTTATTCGAAAAAGCATCTGTCATCTAAGCAAAAATAAGCAGAAACAACTGATTGAAAACGCAAATCTTAATAAAATAGAACGTTTTGTATATTCTACATATTATAATTTTTATTCAAAGAAAAACTTTGAACTTTCTAAAAATGGCGAATTTAAAAAGAAGATGACATCGAATATTGTTATTGCATATTTAAAAACTTACTTTAAATATTATAGAATAAATAAGAATACAATTAAAATGATAAATGCGATGAGACACAAAGCTTATTACGATTTTTATCATAAAAAAAGTAAATAAAAATAAAAAGGAGAATTAATTATGCATATTTTTCAATTCAGCGAAGGGCTTGCTCGAGTTAAAAAAGATGGCTATAAAAAGAAAAAACGAAAAAAAGGCGAAAAGAAAGATTATCAAGGGTGGCTTTTTTTGAACAAAAATTTTGAAGTTGCATTAAATATAAAAGCTAACTGGGTAAGTGATTTTAAAGGGGGATTGTCGCGCGTTTATTATGACGATTATATCGCTTTTATCAACAAAACTGGTGCTGACGTCGTAAGGCTCGATAATAAAAATATCGACTGGATTGACGATTTTCAAGAGGGTCTTGCGCGAGTGCAATTTCTGGACGGAACGATGGGTTACTACGACAAAAGCGGCAAAATGCTTTACAAAACTGAATCACAATAAAGTTTAATTTTTTCTGTTCCGATTTTTCTGTTAAAAACACTTGACAGTTATATTTTTTAATTTTATAATTATACATATGAAGTATAATTCATATGTATAATGTTTCATATATAATATGTCTAATTTAATTTAAAGCAAATATTAAAACTAAAATTTTAAACTAACTGTATATATGATTGAAGATGAATTAACGCTCAATAAATTTTTTAAACTGCTTGGCGACTGGAGCAAGTTTAAAATTATTTCTTCATTAAAAAACGGCGAAAAATGCGTATGCGTTATTTATAAAGAACTCGGTTTAGACCAGACGCTTGTTTCCCATCATTTATCTGCGCTTAAAAGAGCCGGATTGATTAAAGGAAGAAAATCAGGAAAATGGGTATATTACTCTATAAACAGAGAGCATTTCGCCGAAATAGAAAACCTTTTCAATAAACTTTTAGGACATGAAAATTTCAAAAATGAAAATAATGCGGAAAGTGTTTGCGTGAAGGATATTTGCGATTAATTAACAGTTAAATAATATTATGATTTGGAGGAAATTATGGAAAAAGTTACCTTTGAAATTTACGATCCGGCTTTATGCTGTTCCACAGGGGTTTGCGGTCCAAGTCCCGATGAAAGACTTATAAAAATAAGGAATTTAATCGACAAATTAAAATCTGATTTTGGCGAACATATTGAAATCAGACGGCAGATTATATCGCAGGAACCGAAGAAATTTCTTGAAAATCCTTCGGTTCAGCTTTTAATTAAAAATGAAGGCAAAGCCGCTCTGCCGGTTTGCATATTAAACGGCAAGGTCGTAACATACGGAAGATACCCAGAAGAAAAGGAAGTTTATAGTTATATTTCTTCGTTATCTTCGTAGATTTAACTTATCTTAAAATAAAGTTGAGGGATAAAACATGCGTTATTATTTTTTTCACGGAAAGGGCGGGGTCGGAAAAACAACGGTATCATCGGCATTTGCCGTAAGGTTTGCGCTTGAGGGCGAAAAGACATTGATTGTTTCAACCGACCCTGCGTCTAATCTGAGCGATATTTTTGAACAGAAAATAGGAAATACAGAAAAAAAGATTGAAGGATTTGAAAATCTTTACGCAGTAGAAATGGATTCCGATGCGGAGGTTTTAAAGTATAAACAGAAGGTTCTGGGGGACAGCGCAGGATTCCTGCCGGAAGATGTTTTAAATTCTATCGAAGAAGAGTTTAAATCCCCCTGCACATCCGAAATTGCTTTTTTTAACAGCTTTACGGAGTTTTTTCTTAAGAAAGATTACGGCAATATTATATTTGACACGGCTCCTTCCGTCCATACCCTGCGGCTCCTTGAACTGCCTATGGAGTGGACGGCATACATCGACGAAGTCAAAAAAGGCGCTGGGCAGACATGTATGGGACCGGTGGTAAATTTAGACGGATATTATGAGCAGTATAAAATCGCACTAAACGGATTAAAAAACCCGGAACTTACGACCTTCGTATTTGTAATGCATCCTAAAGAACTCGATTTGCTCGAAATTAAAAATTCTACCGAAGAAGTAAAAAAATTCGGCATAACAAATATTGAGATTATCGTAAATGCAGTTTTGCCGGATGAATTATATCGCAAGCCGGAATTTAAAGATATTATCGATAACCAGAGAAAAATTTTAAAATCAATAGAATTAACCGGATTTAAAACACTAAAGATAAATTTAAAAAATAAAGAGGTAAAGGGATTAAAGTCGCTGATCGTCTTTTTTTCAAATTTAATTGAGAATTCCAATGAGGATAAAATCACCTTTACAAATAATATCGACATTAAACAAAAAAACAATGAACTTGTTCAAAATATAACATCTCAAAAGACGCCTTTTTACCTGTTTTTCACAGGCAAGGGCGGAACGGGCAAAACCGTGTCTTCGCTTTTGTTCGGAAAATATTTTGCAGAAAAAGGAATGAAAACGTTAGTCGTTTCCGCCGATTATTCCGGGCATATAACAAAAATAACCGGACTAAAAAATATAGGCGAAGTTCCGGTCAAATCCGAAGTTGACTATAATTTATATTTTGCAAAAATTTCTCCAGATTCGGCTTTAGACGAATATAAGAAAAACACGATCGAATATTTTAAATCATATTCCGGCAACGAAAAATCGCTTAAGGTTTTAGAAGAGGAATTAAATTCCCCCTGCACCGAAGAAGTTGCCGTTTTTAAAAAATTCAGCAGTTTCTTTTTTGAATATAAAGATTACGACGTTATAATTTTCGATGCCGCGCCTACCGGCCATGCGCTAAGGCTTTTATACATCAGCTTGGAATACGCAAAAATGGACAAGAAAGATACAAGGCTTGAAGAACTCGTGAAAATACTTAAAAATCCAAATAAAACCATATTTTCGCTCTGCCTTTATCCCGAATACAGCCCTATTGAGGAAGCCAAAAGGGCATATGACGATTTAAAAGCGGCTGGGATTAATACTTCATTTCTGGTCGTTAATTATATTCTCGGCGGTAATTTTAACGACGCTTTTTTTAACGGCAGGAAGAAAATGCAGGAAACTTACCTTGAATCGATAAAGCAAAAATTCGGCATCCCTTTTTTCATGATACCGCAATATATAAGCGAGATTAATAATCAAAAAACTTTAGACGCTCTTTATTCTTTAGTGTTTTAATTAATAGATTTTTACGATAAAGGTGTATATATATTATGGGTTTACTACTGTCTCACGATTATAAAGTTATTTTTGCCGTAGCTATTTTTCTCTTTACGCTCTTTCTTGTTATAAAAAAGCCCTACAATATAGGAATAGGCTACAGCGCCGTAATAGGCGCGGTTTTAGCTTTTATTTTAGGCATAATACAATACATCGACATTTTTAAAGTCGTCGATATAGTTTGGGATGCTACATTTACCTTTGTGGCTACTATAATTATTTCTTTAATACTCGACGAAATAGGTTTTTTTGAATGGGCGGCACTGCATATCGCAAGATTTGCAGGAGGAAGCGGCAGAAAATTATTTATCTACGTTATACTTCTTGGAGCATTAGTTGCTGCTTTATTTGCAAACGACGGAGCAGCGCTTATTATTACGCCTATAGTATATGAAAAAATGAAAGCGCTTAAATTTAACAGGAAAAATATGCTTCCGTTTATTATAGCGGGAGGATTTATTGCCGATACAGCATCGCTTCCGTTAAAAACTTCAAACCTTGTCAACATAGTATCGACAGATTACTTTAACATTGGTTTTTTTACATATTTTATAAATATGCTCACGCCGGATATATTTTCTATTATAATTTCGATTTGCGCGCTTTACCTTTTTTTCAGGAAAGATATCCCCGCCCGTTACGACGTCGGTTCGTTAAAAATACCTAAAGATGCCATAAAAGACGAAAAACTTTTTAAATATTCTTTTTTAATTCTGGTTCTGCTTTTAGGGGGTTATTTTGCAAGCGAATTTTTAAATTTACCCGTTTCGATTTTTGCAATAGCATTTGCCGCCTTATTTTCTTATATGGGTTTCAAGAGCCCGGCAGTTAATTTAAAAAGCGTGTTTAAAGATGCCCCGTGGAGCATAGTAATATTTTCAATAGGAATGTATCTTGTAGTTTTTGGCTTAAAGAATGTCGGTTTAACCGAGCTGCTTGGCAGGTCTATTTCTTATTTTTCCCGTTCAGGCGTTTTTATTTTAACGGTTTATACTGGATATTTGGCGGCTTTTATATCTTCTATTATGAATAATATGCCGACTGTAATGATAAACTCCCTTGCGATTCATTCGGCAAATCTTAAAAGCATAATGCTGAAACCTGCCGTATATGCTAATGTTATAGGATGCGATTTAGGTCCTAAAATTACGCCTATCGGTTCGCTGGCGACTTTATTATGGCTCAACGTATTGGAAAGAAAAGGAATTAAAATAAGCTGGGGTTATTACTTTAAAGTAGGAATAATTTTAACAATCCCTGTATTATTTGTTACGCTTTTGGGTCTTTATTTGGGAATGCTGGTGAAATTTTAAATGGGGGGCTATTTATGTTTGATACTGCTTTATATGCCGTAAATTTTGGGGATTTTTTTTATGAAAATTTGGACTGTTTTGCTGATTTTGTAGCAAAATTAGGCTTTAAAGAAATTATCCTAATACATGTCATAGACATTAATAAATTACAGCACAGCCTGTATTCCCGCTATAATAAAGAAGATGAAGAAAAGATAAAAGAAATTGCCGAAGACAGGTTTAAAGAAATTAAAAAAGATTTAGAAAAATATGGCTTTGGAATTAAGTATAAGATTCGCGTAGGTAACATTGCAGATGAAATAGCAAATGAAGCCGATAAGGAAAATGTCGATTTTATTGTTTTAGATAAAAAAACTGCGGATGAAACACATAGGCGCAAATTTTTTGCGTTTTACGGCTCTCCTATATATGAAATCCTTATGAAATCCAATAAGCCGATTTTGATAACAAAAAGAAACCTAAAATATTCTTTAGATTTAAATAAAAATGGCAATGAAGGTAATTTTGACTATAAAGGTCTGTTTGACGACGTTTTGTTTGCAACCGATTTTTCTGATTCATCGTTAAAAGCTGTTCCTTTTTTGAATAATATTCCTCCGAATATTATTCAAAAGATGACATTATTAACAGCTTTAGACGAAAAAATGATTGACAATAGAAACGAGAAGGATTTAGACGCTTTTGAATTGAAAATAGCAGAAAAATTTGAAAATATAATTCAAGATTTTAATTATAGATTTACAAAAGAAAAATCTAATCTTGAAACTGTTATAAAAGTTATAAAAAGGGGATGCCCCTGCAAAGAGATAAATAATTTTATCGTTCAAACAGGCAAAAAACTTCTTGTAATCGGGTTTAAAGGAAGAGATAAAGAAAAAGGACAAGAAATATTTTTTGGAAGCACGGCGGAAAGAATAATAAGCGCTTTACCGTGTTCAATTTTGGTAGTCAAATAAAAGATGAAGACCATTTTTAAAGAATAGGGGGGAACAGACAGTGAAAATAATTTTTCTATGCACGGGAAATTCTGCAAGGAGTCAAATGGCAGAGGGGTTTGCCGGAGATTTAAAGGAAAAGGTTTACAAGGATAAAAATTTGGTAATTTTGAGCGCAGGGGTATCTCCTAAGCCTGTAAATCCTTTATCTATAAAGGTTATGGCCGAAAAAGGCATCGACTTAACCGGAAATAAATCAAAATCCTTGGACGATATAGATTTAACGAATGCCGATTATGTAATTACTTTATGTGGAGACGCCAAGGATAACTGTCCGTATGTCGGAGCAAAAACTAAAAATCTTCACTGGGATTTATTGGACCCTGCGAATGCCGAGGGAAGCGAAGAAGAAAAACTTAATTTTTTTAGAAAAATCAGGGATGAAATTGAAATCAGAGTAAAAGATTTTCTAAAAACTATTATAATATAAATATGTAATTAAATAATTTTTATTTTAAATATGCGACTATAACCGGAAAGATTTATGCTATATGCGGTAAGTTGAAAATGAAATATAAATAATAAAATGGGGTGATTGGAAAATGGCAATA
Organism: bacterium; assembly: GCA_021791295.1. The sequence goes on from JAJYWW010000074.1 coordinate 9,831, forward strand.
TTGTCAACAGAGGACAAAGAAAAACCTTTTATACTTATTGGCGCCGTTATACTTGGAATTATCGTCCAGCGGATTATCGGTTCAATCCCTTGGCTGATTAATTTTACCGAAGCCGGAGTATTTTTTGTCATTGTTACCGTTATGCTCCCGGTAGAGATAAAAGACGTCGGCAAGGCTTTTAAAAAGGTAAAACCAACCGCCGTAGCCCTTTTTGTTAATTTTATATTTATTCCTATCTTTGCATGGACGGCGGGTTGGCTTATACTTAAAAATTATCCTAACTTCTGGATAGGCGCGATTTTATATACACTTACGCCATGCATCGAGTGGTATCTAATATTCATCCAAATTGCAAAAGGCGACGTATCGTGGGGGATAGCCTTACTCCCATGGAACATAATCCTTCAGATTGCACTTATGCCCCTTTATCTATATATTCTTGTAGGAAAAATAATTCCGATTGATATGATGACCCTTTTGTGGAGTGTCGGGTTATTTCTTATTGCGCCGTTTGTTTTGAGTTATATAGTGCAGAAGATATTGATAAAGAAGAAGGGAAGGGATTACTTTTTTGGAGATTTTAAGTCTGCGATGGAAGAGGTAACGTTGTGGGCGCTTGTTTTAGTAATCATGAGCATGTTTATATCCCAGAACTCTTTTAGTATATCAGATATTAATAAAGTGGGATTTCTAATCCTATTTTTGATTATTTTCTTTTTTATCTTGTTTATTCTTGCTATTATAAATGGCAAACTCTTTAATCTCGGCTATGAAGATACCGTTACGATGGCATTTACAACGACGGCAAGAAATTCCGAGGCAGTGATAGGAGTTGCGGTTGCCGCATTCCCGGGACACCCAATGGTATATTTAGCTATAATTCTTGGTCCATTAGTTGAGCTTCCAATGCTTTTAGTCCTCTCAAGGATTTTATTAGGATTAAAAGAGCGGATATGGACGATAGCCGAATAATTTAAATTACCTTAAACCACCGTTAGAAACTTGAAAACCACCATCAAGTTATTGTAAAATATAGGTGTTAAACAAATAAAAACAATAACCCAAAAGGTGGCTTATAATATATAAGACCATGCGTCTTATAAGTTTATCACTAAAATTAAAAATGAGCAACATATCAGACCATATGTCTGATGAAATTATATCCTTCGGCGATATATTCTTCTGCGGTATTGAAAAAGCATGCCTTTTTCAGCAGAAGAATATGATCTTATTAGCCGATTTAATAAAGAATTTAAAACTTGAAGAAAGATTGGATTCTTCTCTTCCTAAAGCCGGAAACATCTATAATTAATCACCAAAAATAATAAAAAACGATAAAAACTATTGAAAATTAAATTGTGGAGTTTCTAACGGCGATTTAAGGTTGTATAATTTAAGGAATGACTATGACTATACTTACGGCATACGGAGCATTTGTAATTGCATTAATGGTGATTTTTTATGCCCTCGAACCAAAGGATCGTATTTACACTTTTTTATTTGGACTATCCTGCTTAGCTTCCGCTTTATACGGGTTTTTGGCGGGAACATGGCCGTTCGGGATAGCTGAAATTATCTGGGGCATTATTGCTTTTAGGAAGTGGAATAATAACGTCAAAGAACAAAATTAATGTAAAAATAAGATAGGCGGTAAAATAGATACTGTCAACTTTTTTGTGTAAATTTTTTATAAAAAGGCAAATTAGGCTACACCTTCCCGACAATATTATGCGTCCAAGCCGCTTCCATTTTTATGGATATAAATGCAAGCAGATTATATGAACTGTTTTCCCCGGCTAATATCTCCATCGTAAATATCTTCCGAGTTTGTCGTCAAATAGCCTATAAAGGCAGTTTGCAAGTTTTACCCATAAATAGTTCCTTTGTTAATTTTTTAGTAGTGCCTTGTTTGTTAGACTTTGTTCTTTGTTGTCTCATCGTAGCCCTTAATATTACGTTTCTGACAAAGTCGGCGTTTTTTTTGCTATATGTGAAGTTTTTATAAAGTCTGATTGCAAAATAACAAACATTATGGGAGTCAAAAAAATAATTTCGTCTTACGACGACTATGATATCGATTACGAAATATAGCCAAAAAAACTATTGCTATTTAATTAAAGCCGTTTTAAATAACTGCTAATAGTTTTTTATGCCTAAAGATAAGTTTCCGAGCCTTGAAAACAAATTTACGAAGTTTTTTAAACCATTATCAACGTTAATTTTACCGAAAATCGGACAACTGTCCATTTTCGGTAAAATTAACGCTATTGAGAAAGATTTTTTACAAAAAATAGACACCTGTCCGATTTTTGTAAATTAATTCCTTTCATGCAGGACTTTGAACTGCCTTTATACAATGTCTGGACGCTTAATAAGCGATTTAAGGCATTTAAATTTGCGGTTAAGGTTTTATCTATCTGACCGTTTCCGAGCCTTAAAAACGATTTTAAAGCTATTTTTTTTGTAAAATTCACCCAAACAAGTTAAAAGCGAGAAACCGGAACAAAAAAACAAGCAAATCAATACTTCCTAAAATTTATTATTTTAGGAAGTAAACTGGCAGGAACGGATAAAAAAATAATAAAAATTTAAGATTTTACGGCAGATTTTTAGTTAAAAATTTCCTATTATAGTATTATAGGAAACGATTAAAATTAAAAGCCAAATTTTAAAATTTTATACGGCTTGATTATCTTTCCGTATAGTGCTATATTTTAAATATATAATTAAGTTAACTTTTGGAGTTTATAGTATGAACGCTTATATTTTTAAAGACGAATTTGATAATGATTTATCCGGCAAAATAGTCAAAGCCGTTAAATCGCTTCCTGAAGAAAAGCAGTTCGAGGTTTTAGACTTTATAGAATATTTGCAGTCAAAAATCGCCGTCAAAGACAATAATTCTATTATTAAAAAAGAATTTTCGGAATGGGACGCTTTAAGCGACGAAGCTTTAAATAATTTTGAGGCTAATCTATCTTGATTTTTGGAGATATTTATCTTGTAGAAATTCCGGCTTCCGTCACGGAAGGACGGGAACGGCAAGGACTAAGACCTGCAATTATAGTTCAAACATCGGATAATATTGACAAAATTCCTACCGTTCTTATAATTCCTTTTACCACGCAAATAAAAGCTTCAAATTTTCCGTTTACTTTTACTGTTTCTCCAGATCCATTCAATAATTT
>JAJYWW010000039.1 GCA_021791295.1 bacterium
CATAAACAGCATATCTCCGTTTCCCAGCAGTTCCTCGGCGCCGTTTGAATCTAATATCGTCCTTGAATCTACTTTCGACGAAACTAAAAAAGATATGCGCGAAGGCATATTTGCTTTAATAACGCCCGTCACTACGTTTACGGAAGGTCTTTGCGTAGCTATAACCAAATGTATTCCGCATGCCCTTGCCATTTGCGAAAGCCTTATTATAGACGTTTCGACGTCCTTTGGGCTGGTAAGCATCAAATCGCTTAACTCGTCTATTATCACGACCAAATAAGGCATAGGTTTTAAGCCCTGCTTCCTGTATTTATCGTTAAACTGCTCTATATTTTTAACCTTTTCCGACTGCATTTTTTTGTATCTGGATTCCATTTCGGAAACAGCCCACTTTAATGCTACGCCCGCTTTTTTCGGGTCATAGACTATGTCGCTTATTAAATGCGGCAGATTTTCAAAAGGCGCCAGTTCTAATCTTTTAGGGTCTATCATTAAAAAATTAACCTCTTCGTGAGTTGCTTTAAAAATAAGGCTCATAACAAGCGTATTGATAAAAACGCTTTTTCCGGCGCCTGTTGCTCCGGCTATTAATAAATGCGGCGCTTTTGCTAAATCGAACACTATATTTTTCCCCGTTGTATCTTTTCCGAGTACTATAGTGAGCATAGATTTTGAATCCGTAAATTCTTTGGAATTGATAATTTCCGAAAACAATACGGTTTCCCTTTTATTATTTGGAACTTCGATTCCTACCGCGGATTTCCCTTCTATTACTCCGGTAATCCTTACCGGTTTTGATTTCAGCGCCATAGTCAAATCTTCGGAAAGCGTCAAAATTCTTCCTATTTTAATACCGCTCGCCGGTTCAAATTCGTACATTGTTATTACCGGACCGGGGTTAATGCCGGTAACCTTTCCTTTAACTCCAAAATCCATAAGTTTTTTTTCAATAAGGGTTGCGTTTACAAGCAAAGACTGCTTGTCGGCTTTCTGCAAATCTTTTGCCGTTCCGTCCGCCTGCATTAAAGATATAGGCGGTATTTTTGAATCCCTGTCGCCTATAAAGTCGAAGGTTGCAGGTTTTTCTTCTATGCGTAAAGGCTGAACCGTTTCGGCCTTTTCTTCTTTTTTTTCTAAATCGCTTATAAGCTCTTCCCTTGCGCCTCCAAATAATTCTTTATTCATTACGAAACTTTTTTGTCTTTTTTTAAGCCCCTTTCTTTTTTCAAACTTTAATTTTATAGAATTAAAAAAAACGGATATTTTTAACCGTAAATTTTTAAAGTCGGAAAATTTAATTTTCTTGGAATTTATTTTATTATAATATTCCGTGATACGCTTAAAGTCTATTTTCTTAAAAAAAATATAAAATGCCGACAAAAAAAGCAAGAATATAATTATTAAGGTACCCGCAAATCCGAAAAATTTAAAAATAAAGCCGTAAATTCCTCTGCCTAAGAGTCCTCCTCCCGACATCATAAAGCCGTGATACGATATCTTCGGAAATAAGCGGTACAGCAGAATGGATAAGGCTAATACGAAAAGCAATATTCCTGCGTAAAATCTTTTCGAAAGCGGTTTATTCAGTATTAAAACAAACCCGACAGACAAAATAAAAAGAATTATTACGAAAGCGTTAAGTCCGAATAATTGAAGCAAAAAATTAGAAAGGACACCACCGAAGTAACCGCCCCAATTTGCTCTATGAACGGTCGAAATAGAATAGGAATTAAATGTTTGCTCGACTATATTATATGAATAAAGAGACAGCAGGGAATAAACGGAAAAAAAAATAATCAAAATTCCCCATATTATCTTTTTACGGCTCGGCATATTAAATAAATTCTTCCGTTCCAAAATAAGGCTTTAAAGCGCCGGGGATCTTTATATAACCGTCTTTAGTCTGGTAATTTTCTATTAAGGCTATCATTACCCTTGGAAGCGCAAGTCCGGATCCGTTTAAAGTCGAAACGAATTCCGCTTTGGAGTTATTGTCTCTTTTAAATTTTATATTTGCGCGTCTTGCTTGAAAAGTGCCAAAATTAGAACATGAACTGACTTCGAGCCACTCGTTTATTCCAGGCGCGTAAACTTCTATATCGAATTTTTCTTTTGCGGTAAAACTTAAATCTCCCGTACATATCCTGATTAACCTGTGCGGCAGATCCAATCTGTTTAATATATCCTGCGCATCGGCAATTAAGCTAGATAATTCTTCTTTTGCGGTTTCCGGCGCAACAATTTTGACAAGCTCGACCTTGTCGAACTGATGGCCGCGCTTTATACCTTTGGTGTCCTTACCTGCCGAAAGCTGCTCTTTTCTAAAGCAAGCCGTATAAGCCGCATGTTTTATAGGAAGCTTATTCATGGGCAGTATTTCGTTCCTGTACATATTGGTAACGGGAACTTCTGCCGTCGGAACGAACCACATTCCCGAATCATCGTCTTTGTAAAGATTTTCGGAAAATTTAGGAAGTTGTCCCGTTCCCGTGAGACATTCTTGGTTTACCATAAAAGGCGGGTAAACTTCTTCGTATTCGTGATAATTTACGTGAGTATCGAGCATAAAGCCGATAAGCGCTCTTTGAAGTTTTGCAAAGCCCTTTTTCAATACGTAAAAACGGGTGCCGGAAATTTTAACTCCCCTTTCGAAGTCTATTAAATCTCTTTTTTCGCCGATATCGTAATGGGTTTTAGGTTCAAATTCAAATTTTTTCTTTTCGTTGAAATATGCTATAGGAATGTTTTCGGAATCGTCTTTTCCGACAGGGACTTCGGGATCGGGAATATTAGGCACGTTAAGCATAAGCGAATTGAGTCTTTCTTCTAATTCGCCCAGTTCGTCTTCCTGAACTTTAATAAGTTCGTTTATCTTTTTTACCTCTTCTTTTTTCGCCGAAATCGTTTCGGCGTTTTTTTCCGATGCTATCTCCTTGGAAAGCGTTTTTCTTATGTTCCTTAAATTTTCCGAATCGAATAAAAGTTTCCTTTTAGCTTCGTCTAATTCAAAAATTTCATCTATAGGAACGGAAACGAAAAGTTTTTCCATCTCATTTTTGACGTATTCTTTCTGTTCCCTTATAAGTTTGATATCTATCATATTTTATTCTATTTTTCGGATTAACTATTTTTATTTTTATATATTAATATTTTTAAATCAAAATATCAATTAAGAATCTAATAAAATATTTACGTTATCGTTGCTTACTTCCGCTAATCCGCCGCTTAAAACTTCTATTTCTTTAATAGTGCCGTCGATTTTATATTTTATAGAGCCTGTAATCAAATAAGATATAAAATTAACGTGCTTAGGCATAACCCCTTCTATGCCGGACTGCGCGGGAAGTTCGCAAAAATCCGTTTCTCCTTCAAAAATCAGCTTTTTTTTATCCGCTATTTTTAATTTTAACACGGTTTATTTACCTAATTCCTTAGCTTTTTCTATTACTTCGTCTATCGTGCCGGCCATATAAAAAGCCTGTTCAGGCAATTCGTCGTGTTTGCCGTCTAAAATTTCTTTAAAACCGCGTATCGTTTCTTTTAAAGGCACGTATCTTCCGGGAAAACCAGTAAAAACTTCCGCCACGAAAAACGGCTGGGAAAGAAATCTCTGTATTCTTCTTGCCCTGTTGACTATCAGTTTATCTTCTTCCGAAAGCTCGTCCATCCCTAAAATCGCTATTATATCCTGAAGTTCTTTATATTTCTGAAGAACGGACTGGACTCTTCTTGCGATAGAATAGTGCTCTTCGCCGATAATATTTGCGTCCAACGCTCTCGACGTAGAATCTAGCGGATCTACTGCCGGATAAATACCGAGATCGACTATCTGCCTCGAAAGAACCGTAGTTGCGTCTAAATGCGCAAATGTAGTAGCCGGGGCAGGATCGGTTAAATCGTCAGCAGGAACGTAAACCGCCTGAACGGAAGTAATAGAACCTTTCTTTGTGCTCGTTATTCTTTCCTGAAGTTCGCCCATATCAGTCGCGAGAGTAGGCTGGTAACCGACGGCTGAAGGTATTCTTCCGAGAAGCGCGCTTATTTCCGAATTTGCCTGCGCAAACCTGAATATATTATCTATAAAAACTAATACGTCCTGTCGTTCTTCATCTCTGAAATATTCCGCCATGGTAAGAGCGGACAGCGCAACTCTGGCTCTTGCTCCGGGCGGTTCGTTCATCTGTCCGTAAACTAATACCGCTTTATCCAAAACTTTCGATTCTTTCATCTCAGTCCACAGATCGGTTCCTTCTCTCGTTCTTTCTCCTACGCCGGCAAATACCGAAAAACCGCCGTGTTCTATAGCGATATTATGAATAAGCTCCATAACCAAAACAGTTTTGCCGACCCCTGCGCCTCCGAAAAGCCCAGCTTTGCCGCCTTTTAAGTACGGCTCCAGCAGGTCTATTACTTTAATGCCTGTTTCTAGTATTTCGACGTTAGTCGATTGTTCTTCAAAAGTCGGCGCCGGTCTGTGGATAGGAAGTCTTGATTTAAAATGAACTTCCGGCAGTTCGTCGACAGGTTCTCCTATTACGTTAAATATTCTGCCCAGCACTTCTCTGCCTACAGGAACGGTTATCTTGTTTCCGGAATCGGTTACTTTTATTCCGCGCGACAAACCGTCCGTAGAGTCTAAAGCTATGCACCTTACGGTATCTTCGCCAAGATGCTGCGTTACCTCCAGAACTAAATTGTTTTCTTTATCGTTTATAGCCGGATTAGTTAAATACAGAGCATTGAAAATAGACGGCAGTTTTTTATTTTCAAATTTAACGTCTATAACCGGACCTACTACCTGAGCGATATAGCCTTCGTTCATTTATAAACTCTCCTGATACTTTAAAAATTAAAATTTATTTTACCGCGTTAACTCCGTTTATAATATCTAAAATTTCTAGCGTAACCGCCGTCTGCCTTGCTTTGTTATAAGCTGCCGTCAGTTTATTTATCAATTTTCCCGCATTCCTGGTAGCATTATCCATTGCGTTCATTCTCGAAGCCTGCTCGCCGGCAAAAGATTCCAAAATTTTATAATAAATTTTGGTCCGAAAATAATTATTAAAAATCGTATCGATTATTTCGTTTTCGTAAGCGGTCGTTTCTTCTATCAAATAGCCGCCGCTTTTACCCGACAAGCTATTGTCTAAAGGCTTTATAGGCAGAAGTTTTTCAGAATATGCTCTTTGCTGAAGAGTGGAAATATAATGATTAGATATTATATAAACGTCGTCTATCACATTGTTTTTAAAATCTCTTATAAAGGTATCGCATAAAAGCCCTGCGGTATTTAATATTGAATCGCCGTCCGAATAAAGCATTCCGAAAGCGATATCGTAATTGTTTTTTTTAAAAAAATCATAAGCTTTTTTACCAAGAACGTATATTTTTATTTTATCTTCATCTAATCCATTGCTTTTAATTTCTTCGTTAAAAAGTTTAAACAGATTTATATTGAAAGAACCGCAAAGACCTCTGTCTGTTGAAATTATCACTATTCCGATATTTCCGCCGGTTTTTCTGTCTTTTCCGTCATTCTTTCCGTAAAAAGGATGCAGATGCAGCACGCTGTTATTCTTAATATTATCCATAATGCCGTCGTAAACTGAAGCATAAGCTTTATATTCATTCATAGCCGCCTGATTTTTTTTAAACTTTGACCCGGCAACCATTTTCATAGCTTTGGTAATCTGTCTCGTATTTTTAATACTTGAGATTTTTCTTTTTATGGATTTTAAATTAGGCATAAATTATCAGTCTTCTACGAATATTTTTTTAAAATTATCCAATGCCGTTAAAATCTTTGTTTTAAGCGCATCGTCTATAGATTTTTTTTCTCTGATATCCGAATAGATTCCAGGAGAGTTATTTTCTATATAGTAAAAGAGTTCTTCTTCATATTTTTTTATAGACGCAAGTTTATACTCCTGAAGATAGCCGCTGTTTGCCGCAAACAGTATAACTACTTCTTTTTCAACCGGCATAGGACTGTATTGCGGCTGTTTAAGAAGCTCGGACATCATTCTGCCCCGCGCAAGCATTTCCTGCGTAGTTTTATCGAGGTCCGCTCCGAACTGCGAAAACGCCGCAAGCTCCCTGTATTGAGCAAGCGAAAGCCTTAAGCCTCCGGAAACCTGTTTCATAGCTTTAATCTGAGCATCTCCGCCGACTCTCGAAACAGAAAGTCCGGCATTGACGGCTGGTCTGGTTCCCGCATAAAACAGGTCGGTTTCTAAAAAAATCTGCCCGTCCGTAATAGATATAACGTTGGTCGGAATATACGCCGACACGTCTCCCGCCTGCGTTTCTATTATAGGCAAAGCAGTAAGCGATCCTCCGCCGTGAGCCTGATTTAATTTTGCCGCTCTTTCAAGAAGTCTTGAATGCAGATAAAAAACGTCGCCTGGATATGCTTCCCTTCCTGGCGGTCTCCTTAAGAGCAGAGAAAGTTCTCTGTATGCTACGGCATGTTTGGATAAATCGTCGTAAATTATCAAACAGTGCATACCGTTGTCTCTAAAATATTCGCCCATAGTGGCTCCGGTATAAGGGGCAAAATATTGCAGTGCCGCCGGATCGCTCGCGTTAGCGGCAATTATGGCGGTATATTCCATTGCGCCGGAACTCATAAGCCGGTCGTAAATAAATGAAATGCTCGACTGTTTCTGTCCTATACCGACGTATATACAGTAAACTCCGGAATCTTTCTGATTTAATATAGTGTCGATTGCTATAGCGGTCTTACCGGTCTGCCGGTCTCCTATGATAAGCTCCCTCTGCCCTTTACCGATAGGTATTAAAGAGTCTATAACTTTTATGCCCGTATATAAAGGTTCGTTAACTTTATGCCTTTGAACTATTCCGGGAGCTTTTCTTTCTATGTTGTAATATTTTTCAGCTTCAACTGGGCTCTTTCCGTCTATAGGTCTTCCCAGTCCGTCTAAAACTCTGCCTATAACCCCCTTGCCTACAGGGACCTCGGCAATTTTTCCGGTTCTTTTTACTGTATCCCCTTCTTTTACCAAAAATTCTTCGCCGAGAACGATAACGCCGGCATTATCTTCTTCGAGATTTAAAACATATCCGTAAACGTCGGGAGTAAATTCAAGCATTTCCCCTATAACCGCATTTTTAATGCCGTATATTCTCGCAACACCGTCTCCGACTGATAAAACCACGCCTACTTCGCTGATATCTATGCTTTTAGTATAAGACTCTATCTTGCTTTTTATAATATCGGTAATTTCCGAAGGCTTAATTGCCATTAATAAATGCTCCTTGCTTTAAGTATTTATGAAAATTATCTAAACGGGTTTTTATGCTTGAATCGTATAAAACGTTATCTATATTTATAATATAACCGCCTAAGATATTTTCGTCTATTTCGGACTTAATAGATACGGTTTTTTTCATGGCTTTTTCCGTCATCTCGATTAGTTTGCTTTTTTCTTCGGGTTTTAATTCTTTTGCGGAAATAACTTTAACTTTCAATACATTATTGCTGTTATCGCGCAGATTTGAATATTCGGTAAAAATTTTAGGAAGATAACCTATTCTTTCCTGTTCTATTAATAAATGAAGAAAATTTATAAAATATTCGTTAAAAAAAAGTTCTTTGCCAAGTAATTCTATGACTTCAAATCTTTCCTGCTTATCTATGAATGTTTGCGAAATAAATTCTTTAAGGCATAGCTTTTCGTAACAGAAATTAATAAATTTATTGAAGTCGTTAAAAATTTCATCGACTATCCGAAAATTTGCGGCTACGCTAAACAGAGCCGAACCATAGCGCTTACTTATTTGACTGTCCTGCAAATCCTTCCTCTTGTGCTTTAAGAAAATTTTCGTTTAATTTGTTATCGCTGTCTGATTCTATCTCTTTTTTTATCTTTTCGTTTGCGGTTTGAAACGACTTGCCTATCATTTCTTCCAAAAGCTTTTTCCTGTGATTGTCTATTTCGGCTTTTGCATGTTCCAAATAAGCATTGACGATTTTATCGGAGGTCATTTCGGCGTTTTTAATAATCAATTTTTTTTCCGCCGTTGCTTCTTTTATTGCGTCTTCTCTAATTTCGCGCATCTCTTTTCTTGCTTTCTCAAGTTCGGCTTTAGCCTCTTGATATATCTCTTTTGCCTTATTTTCATATTCTCTTGCTTTTTCAAGATGAGATTCTAAGTCGTGCCGCCTGCCGCCTAAGAAAGTTATACCGTATTTAATATAAATATAAGCTATTCCTATTGCAAGTATAATCGTATCGAATATTCGCCAAAAGATTTCCATATTCATAAATTTATAATTTTTTTTGATATTAAATCCGCGATTTCTTCCGATTTTAACATATAATCTTTTATTAAATCGTTTTTTTCTTTATCGAAGTTTTTAAGCGCTTCGGCTATATTTTCCGACGCTTTTTTTCTGGCTTCGTCAACCACTCTATGCGCTTCGGCTAAACCTTCTTTTTTGTAAGATTCGCGAATACCGTTTAGTTCTATTTTTAATTTATTTTTTTCCTGCTCGGCAGATTCATATAATTTTTTCGTTAAATCTTCAAAGTTTTCTTTATTGACTTTATGGGAAGATAAAATGCTTTCCCGTTCTTTAAGAATTTTTCTTATAGGTTTAAACAAAAAAAGGTTTAAAAGATAAGTAAAAATTAAAAACGAGACGGCTTCGAATAAAAGCCCCTGCCAAGTAATGACTAATTCGGGCATATAATATTTATATTTTATATTTTTTTATTATATCAATTTTTATTTATAAATTCTATAATTCTTTCAAGCTCTTCGCCTGAATAAAATTCTATTTCTATTCTGCCTTTAAGCTCGTTTCCTTTGCTTTTATAATTTATTCTAACTTTGGTCTGAAGTTTTTCAAGCAGTTCTTCTTCATAACCTTTAATCTGATACGATACCGGCAGATTTTTTTTCGGCTTCTTTTCTTTATTTTTTGTTTTTAGCTCTCTGGCCTTGCGTTCAGTTTCCCTGACGTTTAATTTTTCGCCGGAAATTGTATTTAACAGCATGCCGGCTTCGTCGTCGGACAACCCTACAAGATTTCTTGCATGCGAAGGAGTGATTTTTCCGTAAATAAGCTCTTTCTTGACTTCTTCGGGCAGAGAAAGAAGCCTAAGCATATTGGTAATAGTCGCCCTGTCTTTTCCGACTTTTGCCGCAAGTTCTTCATGCGTAAGCCTATATTCTTCTATAAGCCGCATATAACAGTTTGCTTCTTCGATGACGTTTAAATCCTGTCTCTGTATGTTTTCTATTAATGCAATTTCAAGTGCAGCCGCACCTGAAATGTCTTTAATAATTGCGGGGACTTTTTTAAACTTAAGTTCGATTGCGGCTCTGTATCTCCTTTCTCCGGCTATTAAATCGTATTCGCCGTCTTTTTTAGATTTGGCTACTATTAAAGGCTGAATTATACCGTTTTCTTTAATAGAATTTTTTAGCTCGACAAGTTTATCTTTATCGAAATACTGCCTTGGCTGATATATACCTGTATTAATTTTTTCTATTTCTATTTCAAAAACGGAAAACTTATCGTCTATACCTGGCATGTTTTCTTTTGGGTTGAAGTCGGTTAACAACGCTCCAAGCCCTCTGCCCAGCACATTTTTTTTAATATGTTTTGCTTTTTCTTCCATATTATATTTGTCCTTTTTTGAGTTTATGCCGCTTTAGATAAAAACTCTTTGGTAAGTTCAAGATAGTAAACAGCGCCTTTCGAGTTTATGTCGTATAGAATTATGGGCTTTCCGAAACTGGAACTTTCAGGAAGTTTTACGTTTCTCGGTATAACGTTTTCATAAATTTTCTGTCCGAAATATTTTTTAACTTCGCTTACAATTTGGTTTGTGAGGTTAGCCCTTCCGTCAAACATAGTAAATAAAACCCCTTCTACATATAAAGTTTTATTTAATCTTTGATTGACTAATTTTATAGTCTGCATAAGCCGAGATATTCCTTCTAAAGAATAATACTCGCACTGCATAGGAATTAAGACGCTGTCCGAAGCGGTTAAGGCATTAATAGTCAAAAGTCCTAAAGAGGGCGGGGTATCGATAAAAATATAATCGTAATCGACTTTTATTTTATCTATAATATTTTTTTTAAAAAAATACTCTCTTTCTCGAACGTTTACGAGTTCTACCTCTATGCCGGCAAGGTCGGAATTTGCAGGCATTAAAAAAAGATTTTTCATCTGCGTACGATAAATTGCATCGCCGGCTTCGGCCGTGCCTGCAAGACATTCATAAACGGTAGGTTTTCCGTTATCTACGGAAATATTTAACCCGCTTGTAGCATTCGCCTGAGGGTCTGCATCTATCAACAGCACTTTTTTCTCGTATGCAGATAAGCATGCGGCAATATTAACAGCGGTAGTAGTTTTGCCCACTCCGCCTTTCTGATTTGAAATACTGACTACTTTTGACATAAAATTAACCCGCAAACATCATTTATATATAATCAAAAAAATTACGAAATAATTATATCATTAATTAAACTTAATTCCAATTTATTCCGATTTAATTCCAAATAGATATTTTGTTTCACGTGAAACAAAATATCTTCACATTAATGCTATCAGCCTTCCGCAAATAAACCCTGCGGCGGCGGCGGCTCCGCCTATCAAAACCATTTCGGAAGCGCTTTTTAATCTGCCGGTCTTAGTTACTTTTGCTTTGGCAAGTCCGGTAAAGGCAAGAACGACGACGGTAAAAATAATTGAAACGGAAACTGCCGTTAATGAATGTTTAATAAAGAAAAAAGGCAACAGAGGCGGAATACCGCCTGCTAAAAAAGATAATCCGGTATATGATGCTATTTTTATCGGGTTTTCATAGTAATCCTTGCTTATCCCAAGTTCGTCCTGAACCATAAAATCAAGCAGTATTTTTTTATCCGACATAAGTTTTTTAACTATAGGCTCTATTTCTTCTATGGTAAACCCTTTATCCTGGTATATTTCATATATTTCTTCAATTTCATGCTCCGGATTTTCTTTAATTTCCCTTATCTCCCTGTTAATTTCTTTCTGATAAAATTCGTTCTGCGATTTTGTCGCAAGATAAGCGCCAAAAAACATCGATACCGTACCTGCGACGATTTCCGCTGCGCCGGACATTAAAACTATTTTTAAGTTTATTAATGCTCCCGTAACGCCGGCTATAAATCCGACCGTAGTAACTAACCCGTCGTTAATTCCGAATACGAACTCCCTTATCAATCTGCCTTCAGGCGTATGCCAGTCTTCATTATGAAATCTTTTTAACGGATCCAATTATCGCACCCCCACCTATAGCCTTTTAAGCGTTCTTTCCCTGCCCATTAATTTTATAATTTTAAGAATTGACGGTCCGTCCTGCCGTCCTGTTATGCAAAGCCTTAACGTTTCATAACAGTCCTTTAATGTTTTGCCGCTTTCGGAAGCAGATTCTTTAACGGCATTTTTTACTGCATTTTCGTCGAATTTATCGGAATCTATTTTTTGAAGATTATTTAAAAGCGTTTCTTTTAATTTAATATCATATTTAATTTCCGCCGCTTCTATTTTAAAATCTTCAAAAAATATCTTAATTTCCGCTAAAATTTCTTTGACGGTCTTAAACTCATTTTTTAAAAAATCTATTATTTCGACAAATAACGTTTCTCCGTAAGTTTTTTGAAGCTTTTTCAGCGTTTCTTCCAAATTAAATTTTTCGATTAAAATCTTTATCAATATTTCTGTTTTCATGCCCTGCAGCCATTTTTCGTTTATGTGCCTTAATTTTTCTTCGCTAAAAATTGCGCTGGAACCTCTTACTTTTTTTATGTCAAAAAGCTCCGCAATTTCTAAAATATTGGAAAATATCTCTTTTTCGGATATTTTTTCTTTGCCGTTTTCTAGTTCACGTACGGTAAAAGTATTGCCGGTTACCGCAAGGTAATTTAAAATCGCTTCGGGAAGATAGCCTTCTTTCTTATAATACTCGATATTTGAGGCCGCGTCTCTTTTGGACATAATTTTGCCGTCTTTTCCGTACAAAAGGGAAATATGCGCAAAAACCGGAGAGACTTTACCTAAAGCGTTAAGAATTAAAATCTGCTTAGGCGTATTGCTTATATGGTCTTCGCCCCTTATTACGTGGGTTATCCCGATATCGCTGTCGTCTATTATCGATGCAAAATTATAAGTAAACCTGTTATGCTCCGTTTTTAAAATAAAATCGCCTATAAGTTTCGGATTAAAAGAAAGCAGTCCGTGAACGGCGTCTTCAAATTCTACGGCTTTAAAATTTCCTCCGGCTTTTAAAACTTTAGCTATATCTAAGCGGATTGAAGGATATATGCCCCGTTCTTTAAATTGACTGCTTAATTTTTCTTTTTCTGAGATTGAAAGATTAGCGCATCTGCCGTTATAGATATAAGGTTTTTTTGATTTAACGGCAATTTCTTTGGATATTAAAATTTCTTCTTCGGTGCAAAAACATTCATATATAAGGTCTTTTTCTTTCAGAGCGTCAAGATATTTTTCGTAAATCTCCGTTCTTTCGGACTGTCTGTAAAAATAGCCGTATTTTATTCCAAACCAATTTAAATCTTTAATAATTTCGGTTTCATACTCTTTTTTGCTTCTCGCTCTGTCCGTATCGTCTATTCTTAAGATAAATTCGCCGCCGTATTTTAGGGCAAAAATATAATTAAAAAAGGCGGTCCTGACTCCTCCTATATGTAGATTACCTGTAGGACTCGGCGCAAAACGAACCTTGACTCCGTTTGTTTTTAAACTTTCTTTCATTTTTATTAATTATATTGATTGATGCTTATTTAATTTATTTAATAGTTAAATTTGATTGCGTATAGAATAACATATATGAAAGCGGTTATTCAACAAAATCATTTAAAGGCAGGGAA